>CAZUGW010000248.1:4050-5386 GCA_964620055.1 uncultured bacterium | reverse complement strand
ACATCGTCCGCCAGGACCCGGATATCATCATGGTGGGAGAGATCCGCGACGCGGAGACGGCCGAGATCGCGATCCACGCCGCGCTCACCGGTCACCTGGTGTTCAGCACGGTGCACACCAACGACTCCGCCGGCGCGGTGACGCGGCTGCTCGACATGGGCATCGAACCCTACCTGGTCGCCTCCTCGCTGGTCGGGGTGGTGGCCCAGCGGCTGGTCCGCTGCCTGTGCCCGCGGTGCAAGCGGCCGTTCCATCCCACGGAGGAGTATCTGCAGACCGTGGGCCTCGTCTCCGGCGCACCGCGCGCGCTCTACGAGACTGGGGAGTGCGAAGTCTGCCGGAAAGGCTATCTGGGCCGCACCGGGATCTTCGAGATGCTGGTGGTGGACGATGAAGTCCGCCGCCAGGTGCTGGACAAGGTGTCCTCCACTGAGGTCAAGCAGCGGGCCGTCGAGAAAGGCATGAAAACGCTGCTCTATGACGGTAAGGAGAAAGTGCTCAACGGCCTGACCACGATCGAGGAAGTGATGCGGGTCTGCCAGAGAGACGAGCTCTGAGATGGCGCGTTTTCGCTATACTGCCCTGGATCGAGCCGGCAAGACCATCGCCGGCGAGATCGCCGCGGAGGAGCCGGAGGAGGCCAAGCGCCGCCTCCGGGACTTGGGCTACTTCCCCTCGGAGATCGCCGAGGCCGCCCAGTTCACCCTCACCTCCGGCCCCGGGCGTATGACCCGAGGCCGGGGCGTCAACTCCACCGACATCGTGATCTTCACGCGCCAGCTCGCGGACATGACCGCGGCTCACTTGCCGCTCTTTCGCAGCCTCTCGGTGCTGCTGGAGCAGGCCGATCGCCAGGCCCTGCGCGATCTGACCGAGGCCCTCCGCGCCGACGTGCAAGAGGGCCGCCCGCTCTCCGAGGCCCTCGCCCGCCACCCGCGGCACTTCCCCGACCTCTACGTCAACATGGTGCGCGCCGGCGAAACGAGTGGCCACCTGGACGCCATCTTGCTGCGCCTGGCCGACTTCCTCGAGAAGTCCATGCACCGGCGCTCCCAGGTGATCTCCGCGCTGATGTACCCGGCCGTGCTCATCACCGTGGCCGTCGCCGCCGTCAGCTTCATCATCGTCTACCTCATCCCCAAGCTCGAGACGCTCTTCGCGGAGATGGAGCAGACGCTGCCCCTGATCACCCAACTATTGCTCAGTTTCTCCAACGTGGTGCAGAAGATTTGGTGGATGGTCGCGCTCGTGATCGTCGCCGCCGTCCTGTTCGCGCGCTGGTACGCGCACACTCCCGCCGGCCGGGAGACCATTGATCGGCTGCTGCTGCGCCTGC
>CAZUGW010000248.1:0-4040 GCA_964620055.1 uncultured bacterium | reverse complement strand
AGATGGCCGTCTCCCGCCTCGCTCGTACCCTGGGCACGATGCTCACCGGCGGGGTGCCGATTCTCACCGCGCTGGAGATCTCCGGCAACGCCATCGCCAACCGCCCCATGGCGCGCGCCGCGGAGCTGGCCCGCGAGGAAGTGCGCCAGGGGACGCGCATCTCGGAGGCGCTTTCCCGCTCCGGCGTCTTCCCCCCCTTGCTGGTCCACATGAGCGCGGTGGGAGAGGAAACCGGCCAGTTGCCGGAGATGATGATCCGCGTCGCCGACAACCTCGACTTCCAGGTGGACAGCACGCTGGGCCGGCTGACCACGCTGCTCGAGCCTTTCATTATCATCGTGATGGGTGCGATCGTCGCGATCATCGTGACCGCCGTGTTGCTGCCCATTTTCCAACTCAATGCCAGTATGGGGCACTAACCCAAAGGGGGCTGACTCTCATGATGCGACGGAACGGAAGGGCCGCCCGGGAACGGGGCTTCACCCTCATCGAACTGGTGGTGGTGATGACCATCATCGCCATCCTGGCGGGGGCCGTGATGATGCAGATCAACGGGCGCGTCAAGCAGGCCTACCGCGCCCGCGCGGTGTTGGACATCAAGACGTTCGAGACGGCCATTGACATCTACGCCGCGGACACCGGCCAGCCGCCCAGCCAGCAGCAGGGCCTCCAAGCCCTGCGCACCAAGCCCTCCAGCCCTCCCCTCCCGCGCAACTGGAGCGGCCCCTACCTGAAGAAGGCGGTCCCCAAGGACCCGTGGGGCAACGACTACGTCTATACCCGGTCGGGCGACTCCGATGAGTACGAGATCAAGTCCTATGCGGCCGACGGCCAACCCGGCGGCTCCAGTGAGTGGGACCAGGACGTCACCAACGCCGGGGAAGAGGGCAAGTAGCATTGTGCGCTTCTGCAAGCCCAGGCACAACCGAGCTGGGGGCCGTGGCTTCACCCTGATCGAACTGCTGGTGGTGATGATGATCATCGCCATCGCCTTCTTCGCCCTGCGGCCCAACTTCATCCGCTCTATCCAGGGCAACCGCGACCGCGCCGCACTGCGCCGGGTGGTGGGCGTGTTGACCTCCGCGCGCACCGAGGCCGTCGCCCGGGGCCGGCTGGTCCGGGTGGTCGTCGTCCCTGGGCAGGGGGAGATGTGGGGGGAGGTCCAGTCCGCGCCGGAGGAGGACAAGTCGCAGTTCGATGTCCTGCCTCTGATGGGCCGCGCCCACACCGCGCTGCCTGACTACATCGCCCTCGCGGACCTGACCATTGGCGGGGAATCCCCGGGGCGACAGAATGAGGGCCTGATCTACTTCTACCCCGACGGGCGCACCTCGGGGGCGGGTCTGACCGTCCTGGGCGCCGCCGGCGGAGAGTACCCGCTGGAGCTCTCGCCGACGACCGGGAGGGTGCGAATTGCGGAGTAGACGGCGCGCCACTGGTTTTACCCTGATCGAAGTGCTGGTGGCCACGGTGATCCTGGCCATCGGGCTGATCGCCGGCCTCACCGCCTTCTCCACCGCGACGCGCGCCACGGGGGCCTCCGGTAACGATACCATCGTTCCAATGCTGGCCGAGCGCAAGCTCTCCGAGGTCAAGGCCGTGCCGCGGGACGAGCTGAAGGCCGAGACCAGCACCGGCGATTTCGGCGACCAGTACCCCGGCTACACCTTTGATCTGACAGTCTCTCCTCCCGATGGCCTGCACGTGGTCCGGGTCGAGCTGACCATCCATGCCTTGGAGATGGGGCGCAAACGTGATGTTAAGTTCGCCACTGACATCTTCTAGCCGCGGCCGCCGCGGCTTCACCCTGATCGAACTGGTGGTCGCCATGACGTTCGTGGCGCTCCTCGCCAGCGGCATCGTGATCAGCATCTCCACCGCGCTCAAGGTGTGGAAGCGCGCCGCCGAGGCGAACGAACTGAATCAGGAGGCGCGCGCGGTGATGGAGTTGCTCTCCCGCGATCTGCGGTGCGCCTACCTGGGATGGGATCGCTATCGCCAGGCCGGGTTCTTCATGGGCGGCGCGCCCCAGGAGGATAATCAGGTCCCGCTGGAGGCGCTGTACTTCACCACCCAGAGCACCTCCGCGGCCGAGACGGGCCTGCTCCCGGACGACGTGCTGAAGGACTGGGACCCGCAGCAGAACCCGCCGGTGACCGACTTGGTCGGCGTGCGCTGGGAGTGGCATGAGGGCACGGCCGACGCGCCCGAGGGCCTCTACCGCGTCACCTCCGTCATGCCCCAACTCGAGGTCCCGGAGGACGAGAAGACGGCGGTAACGGGCGAGGTGAGCTCGGAGCTCGTCTCCGACGCGGTGGAGGAGTTGAAGTTCCAGTACCTCGATGACCAGTCGTGGTCCGCCACCTGGGACTCGACCGGCGGCGCCTTTGAGACCGCGAAGAAAGCTGGGGAGCAGGATACGTCTCCCCAGGTCCACCGGTTGCCTGACGCCGTCGCCATCGAGTTCGTCTTGCGCGACCCGAGCCAGCGCGAGAACGTTCCGCGCGGTCGCGTGTCTAAGGACAAGCAGCACACCTTCCGGACGGTGGTGACCTTACCCACCCAGTGGCGGAGCATCGCGCAGTGACAGGCCTGTATCCAATGTGGCCGAGGGGAAAACGCGGCGAGCGCGGGCTGGTACTCGTGCTCGCGGTGTTCGCCGTTACCCTGATCCTGGTGCTCGCGGTCGGACTCAGCACCGCGGTCCGGGCCGAACTGCTCGCCTCCCGCACCAGCCTGGAACGCTCTCAGTCCCTCTTCCTCGCCGAGGCCGGGATCAACCAAGCGCGGGCGATCCTGCTCTACGAAGACCCGAACGTGGACACGCTTCAAGATCCCTGGGGCCTTGACGCCGAGGAGCCGCTCGACCAACCCCAGTCCGTCGGACAGGCCGGCTACTACCGGGTGCGCGTGGAAGATGCCTGCGGCCGCATAGATATCAACGCCGCGGATTTCCCCACTCTCGTGCAACTCACCGGCGACCCCTCCGTCGCCACCGCCATTATTGACTGGCGCACCCAGGGAAGCCTGGAGGGCTATTACCGCGGCCTTCCCTACCCCTACCTCCCGCGCAAGGGGGTCTTCCAATCCCCTGGCGAACTGCTCCTGGTGCAAGGCGTCACCCCGGAGATGTACTTCGGCACGAAGGATAAGCCGGGGCTGGTGAACCTGGTCACGGTGGCTTCGGAATCGCTGAACACCACGGCCGACGGCAAGACTCGCATCTCGCTGAACGGTCTCAATGGGTACGGGATGATAGATGACTGGGCCCAGCGCATCGTCGCGGAGTACGGCGGCACGCTGACTGTGGTTGACCTCAACAAGATCGCCAAGGGCCTCGACGCGCTACACGCGACCAGTCAGAGCTATACCTCCCTCGGCCAGCTCGTCACAGTGGCCCAGTTTTACGAGGCTGAGGACGTGGCGCGCATCGTTGACTACTTCACCGTCGAGACGACCGACGTCGTCTCAGGAAAGGTGAACGTCAACACCGCCCCGTGGGCCGTCTTGGCGGCGCTGCCTGGTTCTTCCTCCTCTCTCGCCGATGCGCTCGTCAAAGACCGCGAGAAACAGCCTTTCGCGTCGCTCGCGCAAGTAACGCGGGCCATGTTCGCTAACGGCGGCCAGGACGCTTTCGTACAGATGATTGACCACGTCACCACCAAGTCGTCTTGTTTCATCATCGAAGCTATGGGCTACCCCGAGTCCGGTCGGAGCTATCGCACTCTCCATGCGCTTGTCCATCGCACTCGCACCCGCAGACCCGACGAGTTCACGCTTAGGGACCAGGTGATCGTCCTCCGTGAGACCGAGGAGGACGCGCCCCTGCCTCCTCCCGTCACCCAGGCGGACTCACGCGAACATTCCAGGAGGTCTCGACTTGCTGCTTCCTGACGCTCCGGTCAGCATAGATATTGGCTCTTACTCGGTGAAGGTGGCCCAGCTCCGCGGCGGCCGTGGCGGCGTGCGCGCCCTCCGCTGCGCCGAACAGCCGCTGCCCGCGGACTTCCACTGGGACCCGGGGACCGACGCCGCCCCCC
>CAZUGW010000247.1:0-5387 GCA_964620055.1 uncultured bacterium | reverse complement strand
GATGCCTCCGGGCCGCCGCAAGATGGTGGTGTTTGGCGCGATCGGCGGGGCCGTATGTCGTGCGGTACAGCGTCAGCGTGCCGATCAGCACGGACTCGTGCATCAGCGGGGCCGACACGACGTGCGCCAGGCCGCACGACCGCGCCTCCGCGCCCAGCAGCACGCTCAGGTCCTCCAGAGCCGGCTTCCCGAGACCGGAGGCCAGCCCGGTCTGGGCCACGGTCCCGCTCACCCCGACCCCAAGTTGCAGCCGCCGCCCCTTGAGCTCGTCGGCATGCGGCCCCGAGGCCGCCGCCGCCATGAGGTATCCATCGTCCTGCTGGGATAAGAACAGCACGCAAGTTGCGAAGTCTATGATGCGCTTCGTCTTGCCGATCACCAGTTCCATCGTCTCCTGCACGTCCAGGCTCTGTCCCATGGTCTGCACGATCTCGTACAGCGCCAGCAGTTCCTGGTGGGCCTGGCGGATGTTCATGAAAATCGAGCTCTCTCCGGCGCTTCCCGCAACGGCCTCCTCGGCGCGTCCCTTCGCGTCGAAAATGAACCCCGGCTGGCCCTTTGCCTGCCGGGCCGTCAGCGCCCGGAAGCAGATGGTGATGATCTCGGGATCGAACTGCGTCCCTGACCGCTCGCGCATGAACTTGACGGCTTCGTCCACGCTCATCGCCGGCCGGTACGGTCGGTGGGAGAGCAGCGCGTCGTAGACATCCGCGACCGCCAGCATCCGCGCCCCTAGCGGGATCTGCTCGCGGGTCAGCCCGTCCGGGTACCCCGTTCCGTCGCACCACTCGTGGTGGCTGCGGATGATCGGCACCACCGGCCAGGGGAACCGCACCGATTCCAGCAGGGCCGCGCCCACCAAGGTGTGGGTCTGGACTTTGCGCATCTCCTCCTGGGTCAGTTGGGCCGGCTTGGAGAGGATGTAGTCCGGGACCGCCAGCTTCCCGATGTCGTGCAGCAGCGCCGCCAGCCGCAGGGCCTCGATCTCGTCCTCGGTCAGCTTCATCTCCTCCCCGATCATCACCGCGATGTCCCGCACCCGCTCCGTATGCCCCTGGGTGTGCTGGTCTTTGGCGTCAATCGCCATGGCGAACGAGCCGATGATGGAGGAGTTGAGTCGGGCCAAGAGATGCGCCCGGTCCAGACCCCGCTGGAGCTGCGCCATCTCCCGGGCGCGGAAGCGATGTAGGACGACCACCGCGACGGCCTGGGCGGCGCACGCGAGGATCAGAATAGAGGAGGCGAGGGCCAGCGTCGTCCCGACCAGAAGGCAAACCGCGGCTGCGATTCCCGCCCCGCAGGCGCCCAGCGTCAACCACCGCGCGGTGTCGAGGAGATTCGCACGCGTCTCCGTCGGGTGGGCGAGACTCGCACCGTTCAGCGCCTGGGCCGAACCGTCGGAGGCGCCCACAAGCGCCTCGGGCGTCGGCGCCCCACCTGCCTCGTCCGTCTTCCCCCGCAATCCTATGCCGGCCTGCCGCATGATCGTGCTCATGCAAAGCCCCCTGTCGCACCTGCGTTGGGGCGCTTCGCGCGTTCACCATCTCTCTTCCGCGGCCTGGCAATCATGGTCGCGGAGGACTGTAGACCCATAGCTTTGCGTCCGCGCCTTTCGACGCGTTTGCCTTTTCGGAGAGTCTGGATAAGACTCATCTCACACCAGAATCTCTCTCTCTTACCATTGTTCCATGAATACAAGGAGGAGTGAGACATTTCTCAGGTCCTTCTTCGGTCAATCACGAGGTTTCCGCCGTCCTGGGACTTCGCGTAGGCCTTCATCTCCGCCGCGATTTCGGTCAGCTCCAGGTAGCTGCTCACCGGCCGGTGGGCGGTGCTCACGCCTCCGACCGAGACGGTCATGAGCGGATACCGCGCCAGACTTCCCTTCCTGTCGCGCGTCTCGATGTAACCTGCCGCGCGCGTCTCCTCGGGGTAGAGCAGCGCCATTTCCCGCGCAAACTCGCCGATGATCCGCTTCGCCACCCGCGTCGCCCGCTCGGGCGTGGTCAGCACGGCGAAGTCGTCTCCGCCGATGTGCACCGCCAAGTCCTCCGGTGTCCCGTACCGCGTGACGGCCGCCTCCACCTCCCGCCCCAGCGTGGTGATCGCGATGTCCCCCCGCCCGAATCCGTAGACGTCGTTGTAGGCCTTGAAGTTGTCCAGGTCCAGATAGAGGAGGGCGAACGTCTGGCCACGCGCCAGCCTGCTTTCCACCTCCCGACGCAACACGGCGCTGCAGGGCAGTCCCGTCAGCGGACTTACCGGGAATCGCGCGCAGGCCGATACCATCGCCGTCACCAGGGCGCTCAACAACTCCTCCGGGGACTCGACCGCGAGTTGCCGCGGGAGCGGCGCCGGCACCTGACCGGGCGTCGTCCGATCCTCTCTCCCCTCATGCGTCACCAGAAGGATGGACTCGGCCAACCCCTGCCGGCGCAAGTCCTCCGCGAGCGCCTCCGCCCCCTCTTGATCGCCGGCGACCGCGATCAAGTGCGGCCGGGCCGACGCGAGACGCTGCGCCAGGCCCTCCGGCCCGGTCGCCAACAGTGTCTCCCCACAGACCTCCACTTTGAACCGGCTGATCCTCGCTCGGCCCCTCTCCACGATCAGCACGGCGAAGGAACGCGTCGCCGATGATAGTCTCTGCATCTAGATTCGCCTGAGATCATATTCCATAGACAAGCGATGGTTCGACTCGCCAATCCCCAGCCCCTCTCGCGGTCGCGGCGCTTGTTCGTGGAATATGCTAACGTAGACAAGTGGCGCGGCCTCCGGCTCGCGGATAGAACAGAGAGGCGGTTGCCCCAGGATGGCGAGGACGGCGCGTGCGCCGTCCTGACGTGGTCAGGACCACAACACCAAGAGGATGCCGTCCGCTTACCGTCGTCGTCCTCGTCCTCGTCATCCCCCCGGGCCGGTGTCGCGCCGACAGCCCCTTCCCGCGCCTCCCCTTCGGGTGCTATACTGGTCGCGGTGAGCGAAGGCGCAATTCGCCGCCGACTGCCGGTAAAGGAGACCATCGTATGAGCCCCAAGCTGCAAGAGGCGCCCGTCACCCTCCGCACCAAGAGCACCAAGGGGGAGAGAAAGCGCCTCCGCCAGGCCGGTCTGATCCCCGCCGTCATCTATGGTCGCGACGTGGAGAGTCTGCTCGTGACCGTGGAAGAATCTTTCTTCACCCGCACGCTACGCGGGCGCGCGTGGCACTCCACTCCGCTCAAGCTCGTCCTCCAGGACTCCGACTTCTCTCCCACCGCCATGGTCGGGGAGGTGCAGCGTAACATCGTCACCCAGCGCCTCATCTCCGTGGATTTCCACGTCGTGTCCATGGAGGAGAAAGTGCGCGCCGAGATCCCGGTGCACCACGTCGGCCAGCACCTTGCCGTCGCCAAGGGCGGGATCGTCGAGCGCCTTGCGCACGAGGTCATGGTCGAGGCCCTGCCCTCCGACCTGCCGGGGCGCCTCGAGGTGGATATCTCCGGTCTCGATATCGGCGACCACGTGAAGGTCAAGGACCTGCGCCTGCCCCCCGGCGTTCGCGTGCTCGATTCACCCGACGAGACAGTCCTGACCATCGCCGCCCCGGCCAAGCCCGCCGTGAGTGCGGCCGAGGAGGGGGCGGCGGTCGCGGTCGAGACGACCCAGCCCGAGGTTATCCGCCCGAGAGAGGAGAAGTAAAAAGGCAAAAGGCAAAAGGAAAGAGACAAGGCAGACAGTCAAGCGGCCATCTCACTGCAGCGTTGCCTCCTAACGTCTGCCTTTTTACTTTTTACTTTTTACTTTTGCCTTCGCCTCTAGGCGAGCGGTTTTTCCTGCTTCTTCTCGCGCTTCTCCTTGCGCCGCTCTTTGATGCCCTTGCTGGGCTTCTTCTTCTCTTTCTTGGTGTGGCTCTTGTCGCCTCCCCGCGTCCCGGGCATCGGACCTGCCTCCTGTTCGTGCCCCGCGCTACCGTTTCTCCTCTTTCCAATACCGATCGAAGAGCGTAGAGACGGACTGGTGCGCGTGCACTCGCTTGATGGCCTCGGCGAGAACCGGGGCCAAAGATATTACCCTGATTTTGGAGGTCTGTTTACCTTCCGGCAGGGGAATCGTATCCGTGACGACCACTTCCTTGAGGGCAGAGCGCTGCAACCGCTCCACCGCGTTCCCGGAAAACACCGGGTGCGTGGCGTAGGCGTACACCTCTTTCGCTCCGCGATCCGCCACGGCCTGGGCTGCGGAGACGATGGACCCGCCGGTGTCAATGATATCGTCTATCAGGATGGCCCGCTTTCCCTCCAGCTCACCGATCACCTCCAGGATCTCCACTTCGTTCACCGCCGGGCGGCGCTTTGCGATGATCGCCAAGGGCGCGCTCAGCCGATCCGCCAGGGCCTTCGCCGTGCCCACGCCGCCCACGTCGGGGGAGACGACCACGGTGTCGGGGCCGCCGTAGCCCCGCTCCTCCATGTCTCGCACCAGGATCGGCCCGGCCGGTACGTTGTCCACGGGGATGTTGAAGAACCCCTGAATGGCCGGGCTGTGTAGGTCTATCGTAAGCACACGGTTCGCCCCGGCCACGGCCACCATATCCGCGATCAGCTTCGCGGTGATCGGCTCTCGGGGCTTGATCTTCTTCTCTTGGCGGGCGTAGCCGTAATAGGGGATCACCGCGGTCACCCGCCGCGCCGAGGCCCGCTTCAGCCCGTCCAGGATGACCAGGAGCTCCATGATGTTCTCGGAGGTGGGTGGGCAAGTGGATTGGACGACGAACACATCCGCGCCGCGGACACTCTCCGCGATCATCACCCTGATCTCGCCGTCGGAGAAGCGCCCGACCTCCATCGTGGAGAGAGGCACGTCGAGTTGCGCGGCAATCGCCTCCGCCAACCGGGGATTCGCATTGCCGCCGAGAATGCGGAGACTGTCGAGTTCCGAGTTCGCCACTCTTCTCCCCCCTGCGCGCGTCACGCTCCGCCGGCCGCCACCAGGCGCTGCGCGTGCGCCAGATCCTCCGGCGTGTTCACCCCGACTCCCGCGAACGCGAACTCCATCGTCACCGCCTCCACCCGCTGCGCTTGCTCGACCAGGAGGCCGATCACGTCCGTCAGGTAGTACTGGCGCTGGGCGTTGTCGTTCTTGACCTGGCGCAGCACGTCAAACAGCCGCGGGGCCGCGAAGCAAAACACCCCGACATTGATCTCTTTGATCTTCAGTTGCTCCGGCGTCGCGTCCTTGGCCTCCACGATCGCCTTTACCGTCCCGTCGGGGTTGCGCACGATTCGCCCCAGGCTGCCCGGCTTCTCGAACACCGCGGTCAGCAGCGTGGCCGCGGCGCCCGTCTCCCGGTGTCGCGCCACCAACCCCGCAATGTCCCGGCCCCGCAGCAAGGGAATGTCTCCATAGGTC
>CAZUGW010000246.1:2104-5456 GCA_964620055.1 uncultured bacterium | reverse complement strand
CCGGAAACTGCGCAAGCGGGCGCCGCAGCCGACAGCCTCGCCGGTGAAGAAGCCGGCGGAGCCGAAGCGAGAACCGGGCAAGCGGAATGTCCGAGACCTGGTTCGCTTCGCCCTTGCCGCGCTGTTGGCGGCAGGGGAGATCCTCCTGGAGACGGAGCAGGTCTCCGTCACTGTGAACGCCCCCGCGGGGATTGACGCGGTTGACCAGATCATCGCCGGCGTGGTCGGCCGCCGCACCTTCGGTCCGGTCAACCTTCAGGTCCTGCCAGAGGGGAATCGCCGCGTGCGACTGCGCTACCGCATCTGCCTCGCGGCCGGGCTGTTCGTGCTGATTCAGGGTCGGGCGCGGAGAGTCGGCCGGTCCCTGTAGGGCAGGGGGGTCGGGAAAATATCCCTGCCTGCCCTCTTGCCAATCGTCAAGCATGCGGCTATAATCACCCCTAACTAAATAGCGCGAGTCGCGGCCATGGCGGCTGCGCTCGCACGGCAATGGCTGCCTTCCCTCCCCGGTTCGGGGTCGGAAGGCATTTTTGCTGCTGGGGGCACAGCAGATGTCATCATCACAGCCGACGCAGCCGTACCTGAGCATCGCCGTCGTGGCCGACCGTGAACACGCCGCGCAGCGCTTAGTAAGCGCGCTCTCCTCGCCGCAGTGCGCGGCCCGGCCGTTCTCCCTCTCCGCTGCGGACGCGCCGCGGCGCGTCCGCGAGATGCAGCCCTCCGTGGTCCTGATCCGCGCCGGTGACGGGGGCCTCGGCGCGGCCGCCCGCTTTGCTCAGGCCGCCCGGAGCAGCGGGTCAGCCCTCGTCTTGCTCACGCCCCACGCCTCCGCCGGGGCGCGGCGCCTCGCCACCGCGGAAGGGGCGATGGCCCACCTCCTGGAGCCGGTGACGACACAGGCCCTGCTGGCGGCCGTGATCGTCTCCCGCGCCCGCGCCCAGGAATACCGCGCGCTGCAGCAGGCCGTGCTCACCGCCCGGGAGTCCGCGGAGGTACGCGGCGTAGTCGAAGAGGCGAAGCGGGCGCTGATGGGCCGATTCGGCCTGACCGAGGATGAGGCGCACCGGATTCTCCAGACGGAGAGCCGCAGCCGGAACCGCAAGCTGATCGAGACGGCCGAGCACGTGCTCCGCGCGGAGACCAAGTTCGCCCGGGCGCGGGGAGGCGCTGCCTGGTCTGTCGCCGGCCGGGCGGTGGGACGCCCGCGAGGGGAATAGCGGGAGCCAGCGGCGAAGTCTCCCTCCCATGCCGCGCTTCTCCTCAGACCTGCCGCGCCCGGGGCCGCGCGCTCACGGCGACCCCCTGGTGGAGGCCGAACTGCGTCGCTGGATCCGGGCCAGAGGGCGGATCACCTTCGCCCAGTTCATGGCGATCGCGCTCTACCTGCTCGACGGCGGGTACTACGAGGCCCACGTCGAGTTCGGCCGGAGCGGAGACTTCTTCACCTCCCCCGAGACCCACCCCGCCTTCGGCGCGCTGCTCGCCCGGCTCGTCCATTCGATGTGGCGCGCGCTGGGCGCGCCCGAGCCCTTCCACATCCTCGAGTACGGCGCGGGGACCGGTTCGCTCGGCCGCCAGATTCTCGACGCCGCGCCCCACGTTGATCCCGCGCTCGACCGCGCCCTCCACTACGCCATCGTCGAGACCAGCGCCTATCTCCGCGCGATGCAACAGGCGACGCTGCTCGACCGTACCGACCGCGTCACCTGGGTGCACCCCGGGCATCGCGCGGAACTACCCTTTGGCTGCGTGCTCGCGAACGAAGTGGTGGATGCACTCCCGCTGCATCGTGTGAAGCTGGAACGCGGAAAGCTCCGCGAGCTCTATGTCACCATGTCCGCCGACCGCTACCTGGAGACGCTCGGCGATCCCTCCACGCCCGAGTTGGAGGGATACTTCCGCCGGCTGAACCTGTGGCCGCCGGAGGGGGCGGTGGCGGAGGTCTGCCTCCAGGCCGACGAGTGGCTGGCCGATGCGGCCGGTCGGATCGCCTCGGGCTATCTGGTGACCATAGACTACGGCAGTTCCGCGCACGACCTCGTCACCCGCGCCACGCCGCGCGGCGGCCTCAAGTGCTTCTCCCGCCACGGGTGGACCGAGGACCCCTACGACCGCCCCGGCCTCCAGGACATCACCGCCCCCGTGGACTTCACGAACCTGACCCTGGTCGGCGCGTCGCTGGGACTCGAAACGGCGCTGGAGACCAGCCAGGGGGAACTGCTCCGCTTCCTCGGGATCGAGTCCATGCAGAAGCGCCTCGAGGCGCTAGATCTGCCAGTGATGGAGCGCCGACGCAACCTGCGCGCGCTCTCCTCGCTGGCTGATCCCCAGGGGCTGGGCGCGTTTCGCGTGCTGGTGCAACAGAAACACGCGCCGCCGTTTGCACTCATCGCGGAAGATGTGGAAACATCGCTGTGGGGACCTCTGCTCCCCGGCGGGCCGGTCGCGTGGCCGCAGCCCTGATCGCAGCCGGACAGAGGGTTGCACCTGTGCTACCACGCGGATTAGGGAAGTGGGTTTGGCCATGGACAACGCTCGTGCGCCTCAGACGTTCCCCGACCGGAATGAGGGTTCGGCCTCGGAGAAGCACAGTATCTCCGGCTGGATCGGCTGGTTCCTCCTCGTCTTCGGCGTTTGCGTCGCGGCCCTCTCCGGCATCGTGCTGACGCGCGCCTGGTTCACGAGGGACGTCGTCAACGGCTGGGTGGGCGTCCTGCTCCTGCTCGGCGGCACGCTAGTCGCAGTCTCCGGCGGGATGCGCACCCGGGTCCATTCGCGCCCCGTTGCCGCGGACGAAGGGCCGCCCGAGAGGTCCGATGGGCCGTATACCGCGGACGTGCTCCCGCGACTCGGCGAGGTGCTCATCTACAAGTACCATCTCATTACTGAGAAAGACCTCCAGCGGGCCCTCGCAAAGCAGAAGGAGTTCGCGGGACGGCCGCTAGGCGAGATTCTCGTGGAGATGGGGCACATCACTTGGCGCGATCTCGCCAAGGCGCTGGAGGACCAGTTCTCCTACGGCAACCCGTGGAAGCGGAAGTAGGCTTCGAAGAGTCGAGTAGGCGAAGACCACCCCTGCTTCCGCGCCGCGCAGGAATGCTGACAGCCCGGGCTGATCCGCGTGCAGCCCGTGACGGGGTTCCGGGTGGATTCGGTCCATTCGATGGAGGTCTTCATCCGCGGAATGGCAGGAGACAAGCTACTGCCCAACGAACAGCCTATGCCACGACGTTACACCACGCCGCGCGACGTGTCAACGCGAATGGGTGTTGGCTGGGGCCCCGCGCGGCTAGGAGGCGACTTGACCTGTCCTGCTGAGTCTCCCGAGCGTGCCCGATTCGCGGCGCCAGGG
>CAZUGW010000246.1:0-2094 GCA_964620055.1 uncultured bacterium | reverse complement strand
AAGCAATTGCAGCAGCCCCCTGTCCCGATTTCCCATATCGTCACTCTCTTACCGAGGGTCGCGCCATGCGCCTCCATCGCCCCGCAACCGAAGACGAGATGGTCGCTCTCTTCCTGAGCGAGGTGAACTCGCCGCGGTTCCGGGCCGAACTGCTGGGCTATCTCTCCGAGGTCGGGCTGCCGGAACGCATACTGACGCAGCCTGATCTCTCCAGCCCGGAAGAGAACCGCGCCCGCAAGGAGATTCTCGCCCGGCATCGCGGCTATGGCCGGCACGAGGGGCTGTTCGAGGACTTCCCAGAGAAGGTCCGCTGGGAATGGGTGTGGCTCACTCCAGAGGAGGTGGCCCGGGTCAGGTATCTGGACTACGATTACTGGGTGGAGCTTTCTGGCGGCTCCGGACTGCCGGCCGATGCGGCGCTCCGGATCCGCGCCGGGGTGTCGGTCTTCGGGAGGATGAGCACCGAGTGGGCTCTCCACCTCGCCGACACCGTCGCCGGCAATCCCAGCATCCCACCGATGATCCTTCTGGCCGAAGACCACGGACTGGTGTGCTACGAGGGGAACGCTCGGCTGACCGCGTACATGCTCCGACCAGAGGACCTGCCGGGGGAATTGCTGGTGATGGTGGGAACGGCAACGGCCTCTGGACAGGACCGACCGGACAGGTAGCTGTCCCTCCTGCACCATCACCGCCTCCCCCCGTCTCCCGACGCTGCATCGCGGCTGGGAGGTGACAGTCCCTATCCCTCCCGCAGCAGGTCAACGTACGCGCAGGGCACAAGGTCATCCGCGGCAATCTGCAAACGGCCCGCCAATTCCTCAGCAATCCTCCGTCCCTCGTCGGCTCCCTGTCCCGGGGTCAGGACGACTTCCATCTCCAGGAACGTGCCCAGATTCTCCACCGTGTCCAGGTGAAGCCTGGTCTGGCCGACTAGATAAAGCAACCTTCTCTTCCTGACTACTCCCTCTACGCCCAATGCGGCCGACAGCACGCGGCGGAGAAGCGCCGGGTCTGATACTGGATACCTCAGGTAGCACGACTCCTTCAGTTCCGGCACATCAGGACGCTCGTAACAGATGATCTCCGCGCCACGCCCCGACTCGATCCTTAACTTCAAGCGGCCCGAACTGGTTCGGAAGAACGTGTCCTCCTGATCGAGCACCTGACACGGAGCATCACTCAGGGCCTCCAGCATCACTTGCATCTTGTCGAAACAGGCCACTCTTGCCTTCATCTCAAGATTGCGGTTCATCGTCTTCCTCCCAGACCGCTGGCTTTGCGCGCTATCGTTGGTGGTGACTCATGGCTTGGATTGCTTCGGCACGGAAGTGCCGAAGCACCAGAGCCGTCTCTCTTCTTCGGCACTCCCGTGCCGAAGGAATCCAAACTATTATTTCAATGGAAAACCCAAGCACTATGATTTTAGTGAAAGTGTTATCAAAAACGGCGGGTTGCTTACATTTGAAAATTCAAAAACCTAAAAATTACGAGTTGTTCAGCACGGATAATGCAATCAGTGTTCGGTTCTTCTATCGTGGCGAGCCGTTTGCGTTCTGCGGGAATAGGGGAGGAATAGGGGACAGTGGGGCTGTTGAAAAAGTCGTCATAGGAAGATCGGCCGAAGGCAGCCCGCGCGAGGTTGCCCGTAGAGGCTCGCTTCGCGCCTCGGAATACGTCGGTTGTGCCAACCAGGGGGTTTTTCAACAGCCCCACAGTCACCTATTTATCCTAGTCCTCGGCTAGTTTAGAGAGTCGCTCCCCCTGCGCCGCTACTCCGGCGGCGTAGGGGGACCTCCCACTTCAAGGAATGTGACATGAAACGCCTCCTCTTCCTGCTGCCCTTCCTCGCCCTCCTCCTCACCGCCGCAGCGTGGGGAGCCATCTCCCGCGCCACCCGCGTCGGAGCCTGCCCCGAGCGCACGCGAGGGGTCAACGGCCTCCCCTTGCGCGAGCAAGCCATCGTGAAAGACGGCGTCACCTACGTCCCCCTGCGGGCCGTAGCCGAATCCTTGGGCTGCCAAGTCACCTGGGACCCGCGCCTCGGCGTCCTCATCTGGTCCAACACCCCCCAACTCCCCACCACGCCCGAGG
>CAZUGW010000245.1:0-5467 GCA_964620055.1 uncultured bacterium | reverse complement strand
ACCCTGGACAGAGCTTTTGGCCCTGTAACCGCTTAGCAGGCGGTTGCCTTCGACCACTCGGCCACCTCTCCGGAATGCCCAGCCCATACTAGCAGATTCGCGAGGCCTAGACAAGGCGATGCGCGGCGCGCGCGCGCATCGCCCGATAGAGGTTCTCGATGTGCGACACCATCTGCTCCAGGTCGAAGGCCTCCCTGACTCGCTGCTCGCCCGCCTCTCCCATCTGCTTGGCCAGCCTCGAGTCGCGCAGCAGACGGTCGAGAGCGTCCGCCAGTTCCTCCGGCGCGGACGGAGAAACCAGCAGCCCGGTCTTGCCGTCCACCACCACCTCCGGGGTGCCGCCCACCCGGCAGGCGACCACGGGCTTGGCCAGGGCCATCGCCTCAAGCGCGGAGAGCGACAGCCCCTCCCGAAGGGAGGGGAGGACGAAGACGTCGGCGGCCTGCACGAAGGGCGGCACGTCGCGCTGGAAGCCGGCGAAGATGACGCGCTCCGCCACCCCGAGTTGTTCGGCCTCGGCGCGCAACTGCGCGGCCAGCACCCCCGCGCCCACCACGAGCAGGCGCAACTCGCGCCACTCCGGTTGCCGCACCAACCGGTGGACCGCAGAGAGCAGATCGCGGTGCCCCTTCTCCGGGACCAGACGGCCCACGGTGACGAGCAGCGGCGCCTCCTCGGGCATGCCCCACTGGCGTCGGAAGGCGGCGCGCTGGTAGGGCCGCGACAAGAGCTTCAGGTCCACTCCATTGTGGATCACGGTGATCTTCTCCGCCGACATCCCCTGCGCGACCAGGTTCTGCTTCACCGCGTGCGAGACGGCGATGATCCGATTCGCCCAGTTGAAGCAGGTGCGGGTGTTCAGCCCGTGCACCGTGGCCACGACCGGGACGCCAGCGAGGCGGGCGGCCGCACTGCCCAGGAGACTGGCCGTGGAGAGGTGGGTGTGGACCACTTGCCAGCGGTGGCGCCGCATCCACCAGAGGAGGCGCGCCAGCATCATTGGGTCAACCTTGCCCATGGTGCGCGGCGCGCGCGCCGGCAGCCCGCGGGCGGCGAGCTCGGCCAGCAGTGGCCTGCCGTGGGGACAGATGACCAGCACCTCATGGCCGCGTTCGCGCAGCTTCTCCGCCAGGGCCATCACGTGCACCTCGGCCCCGCCGATGCCGGAGGGGGTGATGTATTGCAGGACGCGCAGACCCTCGGTCATCGTCGCGCCCGCTCCGCCCGCCACAGCTTGTGCGCGAAACGCGGAGTGACGTTGTACCGGCGGATATTGAGGCGGGGGAGCGCGAGGGGGTCGTCGCCGGGGCGGGCGGCGGCGCGAAGGGTGGTGCAGGCCGCCTCATACCCGGCTTCCGCGACGAGGTCGCGCACCTGCTGATTCCAGTCGCCATAGGGATAGGCGAAGCTGCGGCAGGCCTCGCCGAGAGTGTCCTCCAGCAGCCTCCTGGAGTCCGTGATCTCTCGCGCCGCCTCCGCCGCCGGGAGCGCGGTGAGGTGGGGATGATTCAGAGTATGGGAGCCGAACGCCAGCCCGGCGCGTTGCATCTCGGCGATCTCCCTCCGCCCGAGCATAGGTTCCTCGACATCCCCGACCGCCACCTCCCAGTAGTTCGCGCCGCCCACCCCGCCCGCGACCAGGAACACGGTGGCCGTGAAGTCGTGCTCGACCAGCGCGGGGAGAGCGTGCTCGTGCAGGCAGCGATAGCCGTCGTCGAAGGTGATCACAACCGGCCTGGCCGGAAGCTCGGGCGGCCTCAGCACCGCCTCGAGCAGGGAGACGCTCTGATAGCCGCGGCGTCGCAGGTAGGCCAGATGGCGGCGGAAGAGACCGGGTGAGACGTAGTGGCCCGGTACGCGCGCCCCGCGCGGCGGGTCGCCGATCTTGTGATAGAGGAGGAGAGGGATGGTGCTCTCGCGGCTCACAGTGTGACCTCCTTCTGCCTGCCGAGGAGCGTCCCTTCCCAACAGGAAGCGCCCGCCGGGGGGCGGGCGCTTCCGATCCGAACGCCGGAGACTCGATGGTCCCTCAGCGCAGTTCGCGCGGACCTTAGTTGATGGTAAAGAGCGGCTTGCGACCGAGCTCGACGCCGTTCACGGTCACGACCAGGATATAGTCATCCGGGGTCAGACCGGCCGAGATATCCCAGGTGGCGTAGAGGTACGGATTGCCACTCGCCCCCGCCGCGGTCGCCGCCGCATCCACCTCTGCCGCCGTGATGGTCACGTCGGCGGTGTAAGCGCCGGTAGCCGCGGTGGTCGGGGTGGCCGCGTTGCGCAGTTCGAAGGTCACGTCAATGTCGGCGGACGGCGCCTTGACGGCGTCGAAGCCCACATAGGCGTTGCCCGGGTCGGCGGCGGCGCCAGCATCGGCGCTGCTCCAACCATCATAGCCCGCAGCGCCCGTGTCAACCGCGGTCACAGCCGGACCCGCCAGCACGACGACCGCGCCGCTGGGCTGGATCGCCGCGCGATAGACGAAGACGGCCATCTGATCGCGGGTCACCGGAATGAGCGGCCCGTAGGTGCCATTCGGGTAGCCGCCCACTACGTTATGGGCGTGCGCGTACTCGACGTGATCGTAGGCCCAGTAGCCAGTCGGAACATCCGGGAAGCTAGCGACGCCCGGACCGCTCGGCACGTTGACCTCGCCGCCCGCCATGCCGCGGGCGACGAAGACGGCCATCGCGTCACGGGTGACGACCAAGAGCGGGCGATAGGTGCCGTCCGTGAAGCCGCCGACGATGCCGGCGGTTACGCAGGACTTGATCTGGCTCGCCGCCCAGAATCCGCTCAGGACGTCGGAGAACTCGCCGGCATACACGCCGAGCGGCAACTCCATGGCGCGCTGCATGAAGACGGCCATCTGGTCACGCGTGACCGTGATGATGGGTCCGTAGATGCCGCCGCCGTAGCCGCCGACGATCTGCGGCACGCGACCCGCGCAGGCATTGACGTAGGCCGAGGCCCACGCGCCCGCGGAGCCGGGTGCGATGTCCGAGAAGCGCGCGATAGAGATCGCGTTCTCGGAAGTATCGGTGTTGATCGGCGCGCCGTTGTCCAGGATCCAGTTGCAGTCGAAGGGCGTCACCACGGCCACGCTGGTAGGACCGATGGGAAGGTTGTACTTCAGCGTGGCGATCGGCGGCGCAGTGATGTTGACAGCAAACACATAACTGGCCAGAGGGTCAACGGTTCCCACTACCGGGACGGACGTGGTAACCCACCGATCAACCGCGGTCGCGGCGCCGGTGACTCCCTCGACCGATCTGAGGTCATAGGTGCTGTCCCACGTGGTCGTCCCGTCGTTGTCCGTGTCAACCGTGGCAGCATAAGCCTCGTCCCACACGAGGGCGGACGGAAGGGTACTCAGCGTCTCAGCCCACGAGTCGGCTGCGAGAGCGGCGCCGGCAAACGAACCGACGCACAGCGCAATCAGCGCTGCAAGACACAGAAACTTCATTTTCGGCATGCCTCGCCTCCTTGACAGGGTGGCAAATCGAAAGACGTCGACGTCATGCTTTACACTGACGTCATGCGCTACACTGGGCATCTGCAGAGGCGGAAGAGATGCCCGGACCTGCGAAAACAGAGACGATTAGTGTGTGAACCACCTCCTCTCAGCTTGGCGCCTGTCACATGCGCCCTTGGCGAGCCCCTGGGTTTGGACAGGGCTGGGCCTGGTCCGACGGACCACTCTGCCCCTGCCGCCGACACAAGAAATTGGCGGAATGATGGATGAAAAGGGCCTACTCGCATAGTGCGGCGGCGCTTGACAGAGTTTAGGTCCGACTCTTCTTGCCGGCTCGCCCACAGCCCACGCCCGCCCGACACAGGTCCCCCGGCGCGTAGCTGAGATCGAAACAATGACTGCGAGTGAAAGGTGCGCGCAGGGTCTCGCGGAGCAGCGCGTCAACGGTTGGTAACCGAAGCTATGGTCTGCCGGCTTTCGGCACGCCTCCCAGAGACAACTGAAATTCGTCTCGGCAGTTTACCACGACCTCAGCCCAGCGTCAAGACGCGAAACGCGTTTCCGCGCGCTAGTTAAGCAAGCGAACCAGGGCGGAACCCCCGCGTCGGCCCTCCGGCAAGAAGGCCCTGCGTTCCGACAAAGGTGTGCGGACACGGACGGAGAATCCAAGGTCTGAGGGAGCGCGGCGAGACCGCGCGCGACCTGTCTTGGGCTCAGGCAACTGCTAGTGAAGCGAACTTGGAAGAACCGGACGGACCTCCTCATCGGCCTTGGCATCGGGTTCATGCTGGCGCTGGTGACGTGGTGCGCCTATGCGGGTGGGGGCTCGAGCGGGAGCTCTCTCCATCTCTACTACCTCCCGATCATCGTCGCAAGCTACTACCTGGGCGACCTCGGCGGGATCGTGACCGCCTTCGCGGCCGCGCTGCTCGCCGGCCTGGTGCCGCTCGACACCGATACCGGCGCGCGTCAGCCGATGAGCGACATTGCCATCCGGGCCGCCGTGTTCTACTTCATCGGGCTGATGACCGCGCGCCTCTTCGCCAAGCTCGACGAGCGCCGCCAGGACGCCGCGAGCCTGCTCAAGGTCTCCCGCACGGTCAACGCCTCCCTGCGTGCCAGCGAGGTGCTCCGGACCATTGCCGAGACCGCGGTGCGCATTACCTCCGCCAAGGCCTGCTCGATCCGGCTGCTGAACCGGGAGCGCACGGAGTTAATCCTGGCCGCCAGCTACGGGTTGAGCCTGGACTACCTGGCGAAAGGCCCGGGGCACGTCAGCGCGAGCCCGGTGGATCGAGACGTGGTCTCGGGCCGGGTCGTCACGGTGTTGGATGTCCGGGTGGACCCCCGGTTCCAGTTCCCCGAGGAGGCGAGAAAGGAGAACCTCGTCTCCCTGCTCTCCCTCCCATTGCTGAAGGGGGAGACGGTGTTCGGGACGCTGAGCGTCTACTCCGGGGCGCGCCACCAGTGGTCGCGCCGAGAGTGCCGGATGCTCCAGGCCTTCGCCGAGCAGGCCGGGATCGCGATCTACAACGCGCGGCTCCACGAGGACCTGCGCCGCAACTACTGGGAGACCGTCAGCGCGCTCGCCCGGGCCATCGAGGCGCGAGACCCCCATACGCTCGGGCACTCCGAGCGAGTGACCGACTACGCCCTGCAACTCGGGGCCGCGGCGGGACTCAGTCCCGAGGACCTGGAGACGCTCCGCTTCGCCGTTAGCCTTCATGACATCGGCAAGATCGGAGTGGGGGACGAGGCGATCTCGCGCACCGGGCACCTGAACGTGAGCGACGAACTCGTGATGCGGATGCACCCCCTCATCGGGATCAGCATCCTCCGGCCGGTGGAGTTCCTCGGCCCGGCCTTGCCGGCCGTGCGTTACCACCACGAGCGTTGGGATGGGAACGGCTATCCGGAAGGGCTGGCGGGTGAGGCGATCCCCTACCTGGCCCGCCTGCTGGCCGTAGCCAATACCTATGACCGCCTACAGACCGA
>CAZUGW010000244.1:0-5476 GCA_964620055.1 uncultured bacterium | reverse complement strand
AGCGGGATCGCCGGCCTCGCCTATCCCGCCCGCCTGCTGCCCATTAAGGTTATCGACGCGGGCGGCGCGGTGAGCTGGAGCGATGTCGCCGACGCCATCACCTATGCCGCCGACCAGGGTGCGGCGGTGATCCTCATTGGCCCCTCCGGCCCGACCTGGTCCGCGCGTCTGCAGGAGGCGATTGACTACGCTTGGAGCCGGGGCTGTTTCCTCGTCGCGCCCATCGGAGACGGCGCGCCCAGCTTCCCGGGAGCTTGCCCTCACGTCTTCGGCGTGGGGGCGGTGACCGCGGCGGGCGAGATCGCCCACTACTCGCCGGCCGGAGACGGGGTGGCCCTGGTCGCGCCGGGCGGAGATGAGACCCTCGGCGTCTACTCCACTCTTCCCACCTACGCCTGTCCCTTCCGACCTGACCCAACCGGCCCGCCCTACGGCTTTGGCTATGGGACCACCTACGCCGCGGCGCATGTCGCCGCAGCCGCCGCGCTTTACGGCGGCGCGACCGGTCTGCGCCCCGATACGGGAGAAGAGGGGGCGATGCTCTGGCAGGCCCTCCAGGCTAGTGGGGGCTCTGGAGACTGGGCCGCGGGCCGCGGCTACGGGCTGTTGTCTCCCGCCACACTGCTGCGCGGCGGGACTCCCCCGGCGGGCAGCGGCAGCATCGTGGGCCGCGTGCTGTGCGACGGCGCGCCGTTGCCCGACACAGAGGTCATCGCGGTTGCCCAGTCTGGCGGAGGATCGTTCAGCGCGGTCTCCTCCTGGCCCGCCGGCGCGTACCGCCTCGCCAACCTGACGCCTGGCCTGTACACGGTCACCGTGACGAGCGGGGGGAGGACCGGCGTGTGGCAAGACGTGGCGGTGTCGCCGGGGTGCGACGTTCCGGCCGTGGACTTCGTGCTCAACGATCACACCTTCGGCGCAGACCTGCGCGCGCGCGTCCTGCCCACCGCGGCGGTGCGTGGAAAGTTGTTCGATCTCTCAGCTACGTTTGGGAACACAGGGCCGACGGCCTGGACCCGCGCGGAGAGCATCTTCCTTGCGCTGGACAGCGATGAACCGAGCTGGGAGGCGATTCAGGTCAGTTTGCGGCCGGAGGAGATCGTCGTGCCGGGCGACGAGGAGAGCTACGCGCTGTCTGTGCCGGCGCCGGACGTCTGCGGGTTCTATCACGTTTCGTTGAGGATGTGCCAGCAGGGTGGAGTCGGCGCGTTCGGGCCGGCGGCGGAGGCGACGATCAGCGTGACCTCGTTCCTCGACGTTCCCGCGGACTACTGGGCGCTGAACGCGATCGAGGCCGTGAAAGCGGCGCACCTCGTGGGCGGATACGGCGGAGACGTCTATCGGCCGAACGTGACGGTGACGCGCGATCAGATGGCGGTGTTCATCTCGCGCGCGCTCGCGGGCGGCGACGCCAACGTGCCGGACGGTCCGGCGACGCCGAGCTTCCCGGACGTGCCCGCGAGTCACTGGGCCTACAAGTACATCGAGTACGCCAGACAGCAGAGCATTGTCTCGGGGTATTGGGATGGTTACCACCCGGGAGACAACCTGGACCGCGGCCAGATGGCGGTGTTCATCGCGCGCGCCATGGCGGGAGGAGAGGCGGGACTGGCCAGCTACACGCCTCCGGAGAGCGCCAGCTTCCCGGATGTGCCGCCGGACTTCTGGTCCTACAAGCACGTGGAGTACCTGCGGCAGGCGGGCGTGACGGGGGGCTATCCCGACGGTCAATACCACCCGGAGCGGGAGTGCGCGCGGGATCAGATGGCGGTGTATATCGCGCGGGCGTTTCATCTGACGCCGTAGGGTCCTGGGCGCCACGCGCCGGCGGATGAAGAGCCCCAATTTCCTGCGAACGCTGAGGCAGGGAAGAGGGCCGCGCGATTCGACGCAGACGCACTAAGGGCTGCCCCGGGCCGCCAGTCCGACGCGGTGGAGGCCCACCTCAAAGAGAACGAGGGCTGTTCCGGCATGCAGATTGCGGACCCCGCGGCCGCCCGCATGTGGTAGACTAGCCCCATGCTATCTTGGGAGGTGGTTCATGCGGGGAAGGAAATGCCGGTGTGTTTGCGGGGCGCTCGTGCTCGTCGTGGCGCTCGTCGGAATCGGTCTCGCGGTCCTCTACTCCGGGGTCTACAACGTCGCCGCGACCTACCCTGACCGCGGCCTAATGGCCTGGACTATGACCACGACCATGGATCGCTCCGTCGCGCGCCACGCCCGCGGCCTCAAAGTGCCTCCGCTGGACGATCCGGCGATGGTGCGCCTGGGATTCCAACACTTCCGGGAGATGTGCGTCGGGTGCCACGGCGCCCCGGGCGTGGAGATCTCCGAAATGGGCCAGGGCCTCAATCCCAAAGCGCCTTCACTCGTGGAAACCGTGGGGGACTGGAAGCCGGAAGAGCTATTCTGGCTCACCAAGAACGGGGTCCGCATGACCGGCATGCCGGCCTGGGGGGTTTCCCATACGGATGAGCAGATCTGGGCCGTCGTCGCCTTCCTGCGCGGTCTCCCCAAGCTCACCCCGGAGGCCTACCAGGCGCTGGACCGCCAAGTGCCGCCGCTGGAGGAGGAGTGAGGGGCTCCTGGGCTAGGCGTAATCCGGGGACAGCTACCGAATTATCATGGGCCCCTGACAGGGACTGCCGGCGACGAAGATCAGCCTCGACGCTATGGACCGTGGTCTATCTCATCAGGCCAGGCGGTCCCACCCTCGGCGGCACACTTTGCGATCACCGTCTCAAGTTCCGTGGCAAGCTCCTCCTCGCCCGAGAGGACCTCCCAGCCGATGAACACTACCGGTATCGTGTTCCCCGTGTCGTGGCGCTTCGTCTCAAGCTCCGTCAGCTTGCGCCAATTCGCAATGCTGTCGACATCGAAGTATTGCGTCTCCAACCTACAGCCCACCTTGGCCGCAATCGCCTGCATGTTCTCACGGGAAACGAGCTCGCAGACGTTGCAGCCTTTGGAGGTGAACGCGTAGACGCGAACTACCGGGATCTTGGCAGCAACGGGGCCCGCGCTCGCCGCCGCGCTCTCTGGGCGAGCTTTGTCGCCGACCTCCTTGGGGTTCTCGTTCGCCGTCGTCTTCTCGCGCTCCTCAACCAACGCGCTGATCGGTACCGTGATCGTCGGCTGAATCTTGCTGTTGGTGTGGAGGGTGAGGTTGGCTCGCAGGAGACCTGTAGGCGCCCGTTCGCTGAGGCCTACGATGATCTTGTACTCGTTCCCGCCATCGCCTGGTGAGACCTTAGCCGTGAAGGAATCCGATGAGGCCGAGACGTCGGTGAGCGATAGTTTCCTGGCACTGGCGGTCGAGACTGTCACGGACCGGCTCGCGGACTGACCTTTCTTCACTATTCCGAGGAACAGCTTCTCCGGGTTCACTTCCACTTCGCCCCTGATCTTGGCCACGACCGGTATCCGCAGCCTCGGCTCTTTGGGGTGATTGGAGACAATGGTAATGCTGGCCGCGAACGGCCCCACCGGGGCGCCCGGCCTCAGGGTGACGCGCACTGGAAACACTACGCCCAGGTGCTGGTACTCTGGAGGCGCCGCTCCTGCCAGCGTCACTTTGACCAGCGGTGAGTCTGATAGCACTTCCCGAATATCGAGCGACCCGTCTCCGGGATCCTTGATATACATCTCGCGCGTAGCGCCGCGAGCTGTGTTCACCTCCCCGAGCTCGATTCGCCGGGTGGATGCCAGCAGATTGGCGGGCTTGATGCCGGCGGTAACCTGGACCTGCACTACCGGAGACACAGGATCATTGGACTCAATGTAGAGGGCCTTTGCCTGAGGCCCGCGCTGATCGGTGGCGTCATAGCCAAATGAAATGCTGCCGCTGCCGCCAGGAGGGATGCTCTTCGTGACCTGACCCACCTCTATGCACGAGCAGGTCGCCCGCACCTGCGAGATAGTCAGCTCCTGTTCGCCCGCGTTCCGAAGTGAGATCATTTTCTCGATCTTGCCCCCTTCGTCGAGAGTCCCAAGATCGCACGTGTACTCGCCAAGGCGAAGGTCGGGAACAGGAGCGTTCAGTCCAGGTGGTGCAATTGTTCGCTTTGACAGCAATAGCGCGAAGCCCGAGTAGGAGGCCTTGAAATCCTCAAGTGGAAGTCCCTGTTCCCCCTCTTTGGCAGAGGGGTCGGTGACGGCGATGACCTCGGCCCCGTCCGATCGCGCCACAACGAAGTGGTCGCCCCAGAGGAGGCAGATAGCCGGCTCTGGGCAACGGGCGAGTTCGCTCAGGCTGATCTTCAGCCCCACGGCCTGCAGGCCCTTCTGCTGGGCCGCCTTCCGCAGACCGGCCATCGTGGTCCCGTTCTCATCCGTCTCCGCGAGCCTCGTCAGCTCTTCCAGGTCGGTCGCGACCCCAAGCTGCGTGCAGACTTGGAAGAGGCTTTTCGGCCCGCACAGGCGGTCGCCTCGCGACCCGCCGCAGCCAGTGCACGCAGCGAAAGAAGGCTGTGCTGTAGCGAATATCGTGGCTAGCAGCAACAGGACTGCTGGCACTGCCCACGGTATGCTCGACTGCCGACCCCCCCTCATGGGACGATGTACTCAGCGTCGATCAGTTCATTATGCACCTGCGTGCCTGAGGGCAACGTCAGTGTCAGGTCGCCATCGCCTATCGGCGCGTTCAGCTTGAAAGCCGAATCGTACGTGGTAACCATCTTCTGCGTGATCTCACCTTTGAGGTCATATTGCTGATACGTAACTTCCTCCGGACCCCACACTCCAGTTTCATACTGGCGAACGGTGGTATTGATCTCTGTAACGAGAGTCTTGGCGCTATAGACACTGCCTTCCAACCAAACCTGCACTTTAACTATTGTATAGCCCTTCTGCGGGTTCACCCAACTTCGAGCGGTTTGGGTGACGGTACCTTCCCCAGGGCTGGGCAGATGCTCAGTCGTAACAACGTCAACCATGGTGCATTCGTCACCATTGATGGTCTCCCGCCCTACGACCTTGACGCTCTCTAGCTCAACAGACGACGGCAGAACCCCGGGAGGGGGAACCAGATAAGCAACCCCATGGCCCACTATCGCAACGTCGGTCTTATACAGGTTGATGGCGTTTTTCCCACGACCCCGCGTTGGGTCGCATATCCTGGCCTGTGGCGCGGGCGAGTCGAACTGGTCAAGGATCGTCACCTCCTCTAGGTCATATGACGAAGCAGCCGTTCTCATGGTGAGAGGAGGTGGCAAGGGATGATCTTCGACGGGGACGGGAGGATCACTTCTCAGGTACTTCACATTCTCGCGGAGCAGGAACCGGTCCCCTCTAAACTTCAAGTCGTCTTTGGCCTCCGTTTCCAGTATGCGTCCACCGGCCCCTTTCGACCAGAAATATACTGTTGCTTGCCCGCTTCCACTGCGTACCGCGGAAACCGCGTTGGCGCAACCTTCTTGCAGCGCGGCCAGAATGCCCTCATCGGTCTCTGCCGCGCTAGCGGCACTGATAAGTATTG
>CAZUGW010000243.1:0-5484 GCA_964620055.1 uncultured bacterium | reverse complement strand
TCCAAGATCAACTCCATCTTCCTCTTCAACGGCAGGTCGGAGTCGCAGATCGGCGTGCCCGCGCCGAGGCGGTTGTCGTTCTGAGTGCGGATCACCGGAATGGAAAGCGTGTCCGCGAGCAGTTCGGCCAGGCCCCGCGCCGCGTCGCACTTGCCATAGCCCTCGTCAATCACGATCTCGTCAAGGTCGAGCGCCAGCGCGTTGTCGTAGACGCGCCGGATGATCCGGCACGTGGTCCGCGGCAGGGCGGACTCGCTGCGTAACGACACGCCCTCAATCAGATTGTCCAAGTCTATCAGCGTCTCGGACCGCCGGGGGGCTAGCGCCTCTTCTGGAGGCAGCCCGGCAAAGCCAATCCGTCGTTTCCTCTCAGTCACATCCAGGCCTCTCGGTATTCGACTCCTTGACTTTCGACTCTTCGACTCCTCGATTCGCGATTTGTATCCATAGCACCACTGCGCGTTCTTCTGCAGTTACCCCGCGGGCTTCCCCGGCCTCCACTCCGGCCAGATCTCCCGCGGCAAGGGTCAGCCCCTCTTCACCTCTCGTGAAGCGCACCTGACCCTCTATCACATAGCATACCACTTCCTCGGAGTCGGGACGCAGCGGCAGGCCCTGGCCTG
Source organism: uncultured bacterium (assembly GCA_964620055.1). Lineage (GTDB taxonomy): Bacteria > Armatimonadota > Hebobacteria > Hebobacterales > Hebobacteraceae > CAZUGW01. The sequence continues at coordinate 4,861 of CAZUGW010000243.1, read as the reverse complement.
GCTCCAGGCAGAGCAGGAAGATGCGCGCGCCCGCCGAGCCGTAGACCAGCTCGGGCAGGAACTTGGTCGCCGAGAACTTGCGCAGTTCGGAAAGTCGCGCCTCTCTCATCATCCCAAAGAACTGTGCGCGGCGCGACGTTCGCGCAGAGGAGTTGTCTAAGGATATGGCAAATACTCCAGCAACGAACCCCGGGGAGGGGGAAGCCCCGTGCCAGTCATTGACCCGAAAGAACTAACTGATCTCGACGCGGTAGCGGTGACTACCTGGTGGCTCGGCAACGCCGGCTTCGCCATCAATGCGGCCGGCTGCCTCATCTTCATTGACCCGGTGATCGAGTTGAAGGACGACGCCGACCCGGTCACCTCCGAGGTCGGCCTGCCGCTGCTCGTCCCGCTGCCGATCCGCGCCCGCAACATTGACCGCGCCGACGTGGTGCTCATCACCCATGACGACGGCGACCACCTCGCCCCTCGCACGGTCCCGGACCTGATCGCCCGCACCCACGCGTTGTTCGTGGGCACCGAGCGCACCCTGCGCACGTTCCGGGAGCTGGGCCTGTCGGAGGACCGGATTCGCATCGCGCGCTACGGATAGCCCATTCGCGTCGGCGAGGTGACCATCACCCCCACGGTGGCCCGTCACGAAGAGGCGAAGGGGCACACTGCGCGGGGCGATTGCTGCGGATATGTCATCGAGGCTTCCGGCGTTACTTTCTGGCACCCGAACGACACCGACCTGCTCGACGAGCACCTGGAGGTGAAGGAGATAGACGTGCTCCTGCTCCCCATCGCCCCCCATGTGCTCGGGACCGAGGGCGCGATCACGCTCGCGGAGTCCACGGGCGCCGCGCACATTATCCCCTGCCACTACGGCACTTATGCCTCCGACGTCTATTGGTGCACCGGCGACCCCGTCGCGGTGCGGCAGGGCATCACCGATCCCGACCGGCGCTACCACCAGTTGGCCGTGGGCGAGAAGCTGGTCTTGCCGGGACGGTAGTCTCCTCGGGCAGGAGCTTGTCTTCGGCCATTGAACTACCCCTCCAGCCCGCACCCCAGGAGACCATCATGCACGGCCATGCTCCGTCTGAGCAGTACCTCCGCGAAGAGATCACCGCCCTCCACGAAGAGGGCTGTGATACGGCCGAGGCGACACATCGTCTCGACGCCATCGCCGGTCGCGAGGGGACGGAGGCCGAGCGCAAGGCCGTCGGCGAGATGTTGCGGGAACTGCCGCGGCGCGCCGACTTCGCCTATCACGAGCCGTCCGATCTTCCGGGCATTCGCGCGGCGCGACCCGACGGTCCGCGGCAACTCAAGGGCAAAGTGACCCACCTCAAGGACCGCACGTTGGGCGCGTGGCTGGGCCGGTCGGCGGGGTGCTTGCTGGGAAAGCCATGCGAGGGTTGGTCGCGACAGGATATCGAGCGCGCGTTGCGCGCCTTGGGAGAGTGGCCGCTGTCGGACTATTGGTCGCGGCGCGACACGCTGCCGGAGGGATTCGCCTTCCGCGGCGAGCCGCGCGCGGAAGGGGTCCTCCCCTACCCGCTCCCGGAGAACCTGTGCCTGCGCGAAAACATCACCCGCATGGAGCGAGACGATGACATGGACTATCCCATCATCGGCCTGGCGATCCTCGAGGAGTACGGGCTCGGCTTCACGACCAAGGACGTGGGCAGCGCCTGGCTGGAGCGGCTGCCTTATCACTGCGTCTACACCGCCGAGCGCGTGGCCTACCGGAACCTGGTGAACGGGATCGAGCCGCCCGCCTCCGCCTCCCACGCCAACCCCTATCGCGAGTGGATCGGCGCGCAGATTCGCGCGGACATCTGGGGCTGGGTCGCGCCGGGCAATCCGGAACTGGCGGCCGAGTATGCGTTCCGCGACGCCTCGCTCTCGCACCCCAAGAACGGGATCTACGGCGGGATGTTCTTCGCCGCGCTGCTGGCCGCCGCGTTCGTGGAGTCAGATTTGCACACCCTGATCGAGATCGCCCTCTCCGAGATCCCGGCGAACTGCCGCCTCCGCGAGGCCGTGCTCGATACGGCGCGCTGGTGTGACGAGGACCCGGACTGGGAGGTCACCTGGGCGAAAGTCAATACGAAGTACGGGCACTACCATGGCGTCCACACCATCAACAACGCGGCGGTGGTGCTGATGGGGCTGCTGCACAGCGGGGGCGATTATGAGAAGGCCATCGCCATCGCGGTGATGGGCGGGTGGGACACGGACTGCAACGGGGCCACCGCCGGCTCAGTAATCGGGACCCTCCTCGGGGCCAAGGCGCTCCCGGCGAAATGGATCGCCCCGCTCCACAACCGCATCTCCAGCATCGTGATCGGGTTCACCGACATGAAGATCTCGGAGCTGGCCGCGCGGACGGGGGAGGTGCAGACGCGGGCCTCCGGCCGTCCCCTAGACCCTAACCCCTAGACCCGAAACCCTATCCCCTCACATCGGCAGGTCGAACGCTCTTTGCACGTAGACGGCCATCTGGGCGCGGGTGGCGCTCTCCTCCGGGTGGTAGCCATCCCAGAAGCCGGAGACGACGCCCCGGTCGTGGCAGTACTCGACGTACTTGTAGGCCCAATACCCGCCCGGCACATCCGGGAAGAACGGCGTCCCGTCGGGATCATCCGGCACACTACCATCGCCACCCGCCATCGCCCGCGCCAGGAACACCGCCATCTGCGCGCGGTTCACGGTCTCGTCGGGATGATAGCCGTCCCAATAGCCGGAGACGACGCCCTGGTCGTAGCAGTACTCGACATACCTGAAGGCCCAATGGGAGGTGGGGACATCGGGGAAGGTGGCGACAGCCGGAGCCGTCGGCACCAGTGCGTCGGAGCCGGCCAGGGCGCGGGCGATGAAGACGGCCGTCTGATCGCGCGTGATCTCCAGATTGGGCCTATATGTGCCGTCCCAGTAGCCACCCACCACGCCAGCCTCTGCGCAGGCTTCAACAGGGTAGTAGGCCCATTGAAAGGTCGGAACATCCGAGAAGCGCCCGGCTAGCTCGCGTACAAACACGTCCGGATCGTCGTTGGTGTCGTCTGGAACCAAGTTGGTAGAGCTGGACATGAAGGCCACGTAGCGTCCATCCGCGCTGATCTCCGCATCTGCGGCCCACTTGTCCGCCATCATGCCGTCCGCGCTCAAGCTAACCAAGCCGGTGTCATGCGAGGCTCGGTCGTGCACAAAGGCCTGCTGCCAGTGCCTCCCCGTGAAGTCACCTGAGGTGAACGTGACATAGCGTCCGTCAGCGCTGAGGGACAGCCAAATGTGTGGGAGGATGAAGCCGTCCTCAGCCACCAGCTCCGTTGTTTCGGCAACACGGTCGCGCACGAATACCTCTGGATACGGGGCGTCTACTTGACCAGGAACCCTCCTCGCGAAGGACGTGAACGCGACATAGCGCCCATCCGCGGAGATCGCGGTGCGAAAGCTGCACCGTTTGCCCGACTCGCCTAGGCCGCTGACCTTCTCGGTCACCCCTAGCAGCCGATCCCGGACGAACACATTGTCAACGATGCAGCCCCTCTCGCCAGCAGGGTCGCCAGGTACGAGGCTCGTCGCTAACGAGTAGAAGGCGACATAGCGCCCATCCGCGCTGACAGAGGGCTCCACACAGTCGTAGTCGGCCTCGCCGCCGTTTGCGGCGACACTCACCAGCTCCGTCCTCCTGCTGACGCGGTCGCGCAGGTAGATCTGATCCCGACCAGAGGTTGGAGGAAACACGAGGTTGGTCGCGTCGGATTCGAACGCGATGTAACGCGCATCCGCGCTCATCTTCAGAGAGTAGAAGTGGCTACTATCTGACTGTTCCCCGAAGTTCCTGACTCCCACCGACTCAGTGGTCCCGGAGAGGCGATCGCGAAGAAACACATCGGGACCCGTGCCGTTACTGTCCAAATTCAGGAAGTTCGTGGCGCAGGACAGAAAGAGGACGTAGCGGCCGTCCGCACTGATGGGGCCGGCCCAGCTGCCGCCATTTCCCTGCTCCCCCTCATTGGTCAGGCTCACCAATTCGGTCGTCCCCGTAAGCCGGTCTCTCACGAACACGTCCCAATCGTCGTTCACGTCTCCTGGCACGAGGGGCGATTCGCTGTCGAATGCCACGTAGCGACCATCCGCGCTGATCCCTCCCAACCAGGACCAGCCGTCGCTCTGCTCGCCCCCACTCCCCACGTTCACCCTCTCCGTCAGCGCCCCCACCGCCGGCCCTGCCACCCCCAGACACACCACCGCCACCAACCCCGCCCAGATACCGCCTCTCATCGTTTACTTACCTCCATTACTATCTATTAGTACCATAACCCGAGGAGGAAACACTGAAAGAGGCGACCCGCTGAGCGGATCGCCTCTTAGTTGCAAGTCAATAGAGGCTTAAGCCTACAGAATATACCGCGCCAGATCCAGATTCTGCACCACGTCCCTGAGCTGGTCCTGGACGTACTGCGGGGTGATCGTCACTCGCGTGGGGGCGATCTCGGAGGCCTGGAAGGAGATGTCCTCCAGCAGCTTCTCCAGCACCGTGTGGAGGCGGCGGGCGCCGATGTTCTCGGTCTGCTCGTTCACCTGCGCGGCGACGCGGGCGATCTCCGCGACCCCCTCGGGAGTGAACTCCAATTCCACCCCCTCGGTGTGCAGCAGTTCGGTGTACTGGCGGATGAGCGAGTTGGTCGGCTCGGTGAGGATGCGCACGAGATCGGCCTCGCCCAGGGCGTCGAGTTCCACGCGCAGCGGGAACCGGCCCTGTAGTTCCGGGATGAGGTCGGAGGGCCTGGTGGTGCTGAACGCGCCGGCCGCGATGAAGAGCATGTGGTCGGTCTGCACCGGGCCGTACTTGGTGATCACGGTC
>CAZUGW010000242.1:0-5513 GCA_964620055.1 uncultured bacterium | reverse complement strand
TCGGGCTGGATTACGTGAGCTGCTCCCCGTTCCGCGTCCCGATCGCGCGCTTGGCGGCGGCGCAGGCCGTGGTGCAGGACAGGGTCGGCAAGAGCGACTCAAGGTAAGGGTTCTCAACGCAAAGGCGCAGAGAGCGCGAAGTAACGCAAAGGGAAAAGAGTCTTTCTCTCTCCCTCTGCGTTTCTTTGCGTCCTTTGCGTCTTTGCGTTGAATCCGTTCAGCCCCGCATCTCATCCATCACCCGCCAGTACCCCCGCAGGGCCTCCCTCCCCTCCTCCGTGATCGCATACGTCGTCCGCGGGGTGCGGCCCACGAACTCCTTCGCGACGCTCACATACCCGGCCTCCTCCAGCTTGCGCATGTGCACCGAGAGGTTGCCGTTGGTGAGGTTCAGCACCTTGAGCAGGAACGAGAACTCCGCCGCCTGCACGCCCGACAGCAGCGTCAGCGCGCGCAACCTCACCGGCTCATGGACTATGCGGTCAATCTGTTCCATTACACCCTTCGGGTAGGGCCACGTAGGGGCGCACGGCCGTGCGCCCGCCTGGGTCCAGATTGCTTCGGCACGGAAGTACCGAAGCCGGAGAAGCCCACAAAGAAGGGTCTTCTGCCCTCCCGCGCCGAAGCAATCTCACATGCAGATAGACTTCACCCCTCTGCAATTCACGTTCTCGTGCCGGCCGCTCCTGATCGGAGGGAAGGCGATGGAGTACTATGGCCTGCGGCCGGCGGGCGCGGACATCGACTTCGTGGTCACGCGAGAAGACCGCGCGCGCTTGGCCGCGCAGTACCCGGAGCACATCCGGGACCTGTTCGGCGATCTCGGCGTGTGCAAGGACGGGTTCGAGATCTGGCAGACCATCTGCCTCTTCGACTACGACTACCTCGCCGACGGCGCGGTCGACGCGGGGGACTTCCTGGTGGCCTCGGTGGAGCGACTGATCCTCCTCAAGGCCATCGCCATGGAGCAGGCGAAGTACCACCGCGACCTCGAGCTGCTGGCGGCCCACCTGTTGCGCCGGCAGTACGCGGGATTCCAGGGACCCTAACGGCACACCGCGCAAGGCGCCCCGCAGGCGCGTCGAGTTGCCTCGGCACGGCAGTGCCGAAGCCTGTAGGGCGGGCGTGCTTGCGCCCGCCACTGTGGGGCCATGCGCGCAAGCCGTAGGGGCGCGCCGCTGTGCGCCCACCTGGGAGCGCGGGCGTCTCGCCTGCCAGACCGCACAGATTGCTTCGGCACGGAAGTGCCGAAGTCGGGGGAGTTCAGAGAGGAGGGGCTTCGGCACTTCCGTGCCGAAGCAATCGCACCAGACATACCAGACTAGCCCCGCCGCCAGCAAGCCATACCAGAGCACCAGTAGAGCAGCATTAACTAGGCCTCGCCAAGGCTGCTCCAGTTGGCTCCCCCATGCCTCGCCCCATGTCCGCGCGAAGGTGACCCCGGCGAACGCCATGGCCCAGAGCCAGTAGATCGCGCGCGACCTTCTGATCTGCCACGCGTGCAGCACATACCCCTCCGCCGCCTCCCCGATCTCTCTGCTCTTCGCCTCCCTCCGCTCCTTACTCATCGCCCTTCCCCTCCTGCGGCGGGTCTTCGTTGACGAGGCGTTGGAGGCGGCGGAACTGGACGTGACCGTACAGTGGTCCCAGTAGTGCGTTGGCCACGAAGAGTGAGAGCACGATGATGATATGATACGCGGGCGCTTCGCTGTCGCCACCGAATTGCGGCATCCCCATTGTTGCCCCGAGTGCATAGAGATCGTAGAGAACCACCAGCCCCGTCCACACGGGGATGCGTCGCCAGAGCGGGTCCTTGTCGCACCACCTGTCGGCCACGGCGGAGCAGGCCACGGGCGCGCTGAGGGCGATGGCCAGAATCAGAGGATGAAAGCGCCCCGGAAACGCGCCCATACCTATGAACGCAAGGTACACGAGCAATACCGTCGCGGTGGCGATGCGCGTGCTCTCCCACGGCCCGCAGGCGTGCCGCGACTTGGGGACGACCTCCGAGTCACTGACCCCAAAGCGGTCGGCCCACCGCCTTAGCAAGTATGCCAGGACCCCGGACCCGACTGTCCCCACGAATAGCAGTAGCAGGCTCAACGACATCGCCAGGTCCGGGCCGATCCGGGGAGCGACCCCCAGAAGCCCAGCGAGGCGCTCTGCGACCGCGACCACAATCCCCCAGACGAGTAGAGCCGGAATCAGCACCAGCGCCGGAGCCCAACTCCGCCACCGGTTCGCCGCGTACCGCTCCACCGTCTCGGCGATCTCCCGGCTCTTCTCCTCCCTCGGTTTCTCAGTCATCACCGTTCCTCTCACGGGGTGGGTCTTCGTTCACGAGGCGCTGGAGGCGGCGGAATTGTATCTGCCCATAGACCCCACTCGCCAGGAACCAGACCAGGAAGAACACCACCATCGGCCCCAGCAGACGCAGACCGGCCGCCTCGGGCAAGAGAAACACCGCAGGAACGGGAACTCCGAGACTGATCCCCAGCGCGCCCACGGTCAGGGCCGCGGAGACGACAAGGGCGGAGGGACCTCGCAGTAACCTCCACTTGCCGGAGGTGATCCTCCCAATCACCGCGAGCAGCGCCATGTAAGCGGTCAGAGAAAGCATCACGGCCAACGGCTGCGCTCGCGCCAGCAAGCCCCAGAACGCGTCGCCCAAGAGGTACCCACCAAGTGCCGGCAGGGGGGCGGGCACCAGCCACAGCCACTGGTAGCGCACGGAACTAGCCGGGACCGCGGCCCTCACTATCACCGGCCGGCGCTGCATGAGCAACATAGCCCAGCGAAACAAAGGCCCCTGCGAGACCGCGTAGATGGCGAGTGCAACTACCAGCACCCCCGCCACGGCCCAGAGGATGACGGGGTTGGCATCGCTGAACGGACCCGCACCGATGCTCAGGGTGGCGGCCAGGTTCAGGAGTAACGCGAAAGCGGCGGCTGCGAGGAGGTGAGGCAGTGTTGCAAGGAAGATGGTCGCATGGAACTGCCATCGGTTCAGCAGATACCGCTCCGCCGCCTCCCCTATCTCCCTGCTCTTCTCCTCCCTCGGCTCTTCAGTCATGCGATGCCCCCTCCTCGTTCACGAGTCGCTGCAGTCGCCGGAACTCGCGGCGGGAGTAGATGATGCGGCCGATCTGGTCGAGAAGCAGGCCGACGAATCCCGGCAGCGGGATGCGGAGCACCCGGCCGAGCATCTCGGGAACCTGAGCCCACGGCTGTGGGAGACCGGCGGCGACCGCCAGGCCATAGGTCAGAAAGCAAAGCGTGCCAGTGACGCGGATCGGGTTTCTGAACGGCGAACTCTGCGGATCGCGCGTCGTCAGCCATACAAGACCATACGACAGGGTATGCAAGAAGGCCAGCGCCAGCGCGCCGGCAAGGGGTTGGAGCCTCACTGGGAGGTACGCGCCCCAGATGACACTCCCGAAGAAGAGCACCGGGATGAGCACCCCCAACATGGCCCCGAGCAGCCCGCCGAGCACCGGGTGAAGGTGCTGCTCGGTCCGCACCGTCACGCCCACCTCAGTGGTCGCCAATCGCCTCAGCTCACGCCAGCCGTTCCGTGCCACTGCCGCCACCACGTCCCGCCGAAGCGCGAACAGCCCGACAAGACAGGCAGCGCTGATCGCCCAACCCGGCCAGTCCTCAGCGAGCGTCGCGTGATGGCCCGGATGCTTCCGCGGGTAGAAGACCGTCGCCATCAGGATCCAGCTCAGAGGGTAGATGACGAGAATGGTCTGCACTAACAGCCGCCAGCGCGGGTGCGCGTAGGCGTAGCCTCGCGCGGCCTCCTCGATCTCCCTGCTCTTCTCCTCCCTCGGCTTCTCAGTCATGCGATACCTCCTCTGGCGGCGGGTCCTCGTTCACAAGCCGCTGCAGCCGCCGGAACTGCCAGCGGGAGTAGATGGCATCGCTAACCGCCCAACACATGAACAGCAGCGCCACTGGCGCGATCACCCCGAACGTCTCTGCGATGTCCTCCGAAGTCGCCCCGAACGGCCGCGGCAGACCCGCGGCGATGGCGAACGCGTAGACGTTGGCGGCGATGATCCCGGTGGCCGGTCCAGGGCTGTCGCCCCGGCTTTCCGACCTGGGCCGCCGCCGGCCCGACACCAGCATCGGCAACACGAGGAGGGTAAGCGCCCCGGACACAATCAGGGGCTGGAACCGGGGAGAGCTTTGGAACAAGAGGCGGAACCCGTAAAACGAGAGCACGGCGAACAGCGCCAACTGCCCGAGGTAGAGGACCCGGTCACGGAACTTCGAGGTAGGCTCGGCCGCGGAGGTCCCGACTTCCTGTGGTGGAGCCATAGTCACCGCCGGATCGCCGAACCGCCACCGCCCCACGATCCGGCAGGCCAACCATGCTATCACCACCGTGCCCAGGAGTTGCAGGATAATCGACAGGCGAGCAGCCGTCTTCGCGCGCTCGGTCAGGCGCGCAACATCCAACTCGGAGCGATCCATCGCGCCGCCCATGACGTAATCCCCCGCGCGTTGAGTGAGCGCGTACACGACAAGGGCGACAGCGACGATGATGAGGATTGGTATCCAGTTGCGCAATCGTGTGTAGGCGTACCCGTGCGCCGCCTCCCCGATCTCCCTGCCCTTCTCCTCCATCGCACCCTCTTCCCTCCGTTTGCAAACTAGTTTACATCACAAACCCTCCCGCGTCAAGAGGATTTCCCCAGAACCCGCCTCATCTCAGAAACCCTGTAACTTTGTGGAATAGTGCCAACACATCTCGATTGATGCACTTGGGAGCGGGGAGTGAGGGCCTCCTGTCGCCATGGTCCAAGCTTCTCGCTTCCGCGTCTGCCCCAAGGTTCCCGCACTCCCCCGCCGAATCTTGCCCTATCCCGAACTGTAGGGCGGGCGTGCCTACGCCCGCCAAAGGATGGCGTGATGCGCGTGGTGCTGCTGCTGCTCGTGGGGCTCTCCCTGGTGTGCTTGCCGGCGTGCGGCTCTGCCGTCCCGTTGGGGCGGCAACGCCGTCCCCAGAGGGATAGTGCCCAGACCAAGGTAACTCCTCCCGCCCCCAGTCCCGCGACCGGGTTCGATGACTACCAGGTCATCATGTGGGTGCTCGGCGGTGTCCCCCAGGACCAGGACCTCTACTTCTCGCGCCTGCGCGACGCGGGGGTGACTGGTATTCACATCGGTGTCGGCGACTCGCCCGCGCCGGCCCAGTCCCACGGCTTCGGCTACTACGTCGAGAATATCCACCGCATCGCCTTCCTCCATGACAAGGCCCCTCTCTACAAGGCCGACTGGGACGGCTACACGAAGACGCGGGATAAGAAGTACCTGATCCGCAAGCCCTCTCTGGACGATCCGGCCTACCTTGCCTCCGCGAAGCAGGACATCCAAAGTAAGATCAGGCCCTACGCCCAATCCCGGCCGCTGCTCTACGATCTCGGCGACGAGTGCTCCATCACCAGCTTCGCCAGCCCTATGGACTACGATTTCTCCCCCTACGCCCTCGCCGCGTTCCGCGAGTG
>CAZUGW010000241.1:0-5515 GCA_964620055.1 uncultured bacterium | reverse complement strand
GGTGACATCGTCCCCCAATACGCCGAACACCGCGCTCACCGGGTCGCCCAGCGGGCCGGTGACGGTGCGCTCCAGGATTCGCCCGCGGGTGGCCGTCACCAGGGCCTGCACCGTGCCCTCGCCCCCATCGGCCAGCGGAATCGCCGCCACCTCCGCCTCGGGCGTCACCGCGCGGATGCCCTGCACTATCGCCTCCGCCGCCTCGACGGCGGTGAGACTGCCCTTGAAGCTATCCGGCGCGACCAGGATGTTCACACCTTCACCTCGCCGGTACAGTCTACCATAGAGAGGCGGAAAAGCTATCTACGCGGAGATGGTTGAGGCCATCGTTGGAAACTCCGGGACGATGGCGAGGAAAGTGTCGAGAGGGCGATGTCAGCCGAAGATCCTGCCGACTAGTAGCAAGACGGAGTAGGTGCAGAGGTTGGTGATGGCGACGGTGGCGAGGAGACGGCGAGGGTGAGGGTAGGAAGGGATGAGGGAGAGGATGAGGAGTGGCTCTGCGAGGAGGAGGACGAAGAGCCCGGTCAGAGCCCCTGGCCACCAGGGAGAAGGGGCGGTTGAGGTGTAGGTCGCGTACATGACAACAGGGACGGCGACCGCGCCGAGACCGAGGCTGAGGAGATTGGCCCACAAGGAGGCGAAGAAGGCCTGGCGCCGGGGGAAGCCAAGCACTCTCTGGTAGACGCTTGCCTCGATGAACACGATGGCCAGTTCCGCTCCTGTCAGGAGCGACACCCCTATCAGCAGCGAGACCCCGGCGGCCAACGCGATGCCGCGGGGGAGATCGGCGATGGGATCCGCCGAGGCCGAGGAGGCAAGCAGCAGCGCGCCAGCGCAGATCACCAGTGTGGTGAGGAGCGAGCGTATGGAGTTGTCGTGCATGGAGGGTCTATGCATGCCGCAATCACCTCCGCCAGGCATACCACGCCCAGAGAATCAGCGTCAGCAGCAGACTCAACAGAATCGAGGTGGCCAGCGGAAACACAAACGTGATCCCAGGCCGCGAGATCACGATATCCCCCGGCAATCCCCTCCCACCCCGCACGCTCAACAACACCCCTAGCCCCACGACCAACAGGCCGAGGACGACCAGCAGCAGGCCGATCTGGATCAGCGGCGCGCTGGGCATAGAGGTGCGGTCGGGCATGGGTCTCCATCTCTTCTGAGGTTCCACAGAATACCACATTGTGAGCAGTGCAGAGGGCTTCGGCGCGGCGCGCCGAAGCGATCGGATGTTATCCTGGAGGTACTCCATATGGACTTGACGCGCGGCTCAATCATCCTCGGCCTGGCGCTGCTGGGCCTCCTCACCACCGCCCTGGCGGAGGCAAAGGTCACGCTGGCCAGCCCGTTCGGGGACCATATGGTGCTCCAGCGCGACCACCCCGTGTTGGGTGGGCCATCTCGCGGCTCCTTTCTGGCGGAGGGGTGTAGCATTGGTCATTGAACGCTTCTAATGCTAGTATAGCAGTAAAAATGTATCTGTCAAGAGGTATGGGCAGTTTTTTTGGTGAGGGGTAGTGGGCGTGCAGGGCAGAGGGGGCCGGTCTGTCGTGGAGAGGGTGTCAAAGCAATCTAGCACCCTATCTGCGACCACGCCGGAGGACCCGCTCCACCGACGCCTCCCCCCGCTGGCGCGAGGGAGAGCGCCTGTCCCCGAATTGCGCTATAATGGGCGGCGGGAGGACACGAGCTATGAAGACCTCGGACGACATACTGGCTTACCTCAGGCAGTCGCGGGAGCGATTCGCGCAGCTCTACCGCGTGCGACGGATCGGCATCTTCGGGTCCGCCGCCCGCGGCGAGATGAGAGAAGGCAGCGATCTGGACATCCTGGTCGAGATGGCCGAGCCGACCTTCGACTGCTACATGGACCTGAAGTTCGAGCTGGAAGACGCCCTCGGCGCCTCCGTTGACCTCGTGCTCTCCGACACGGTGAAAGAGCGGCTGCGCCCTATTATCGAGCAAGAGGTAGTCTATGCCTAGAGACTACCGGCTGCAGATAGATGATATCCTGAGCGCGATCGCCAGAATCAGGACCTATGTCCAGGGGATCAGCTATGACGCGTTCCGCGCCGACGGCAAGACTCAGGACGCGGTGGTGCGCAACCTTGAGGTGATCGGCGAAGCCGCGCGGGCGCTGCCCAAAGACGTGAAGGCCCGTGCCTCCGGTGTTGATTGGCGGAAGCTCATCGGGCTTCGCAATGTGCTCATCCACGAGTACTTCGGCCTCAGCCTCCCGATCATCTGGGACATCGTTACCAACAAGCTAGACGAATTGGAGGTTGACTGCCGGAGGATTGTGGAGGACCAGGGGTAGCTGCGGGTGGGTGGAGGGGCGCCCTGTCTAAGCAAGCGTAAAGCTGTCATTCCGAGCGACTCCCAACTCCGAGCGCACGCGAGGGTGCGAGCTATGCGAGGAATCATCACCTGCACGGGCCGTTTGGATTGTCTTGGCACGGCAGTGTGCTGAAGCGATCAACGGCTGGAAAGGACGCGGCGATGAGAGACGCGGAACTACCACCTCCACCCGAACAGGGCGTTGCGGACATCGTCGCTGGCACGACAAGAGGGATAGTGGGCGCGGTCCCATGCGTGGGTTCCCTTGTGGCCGAGGCCTTGGAGTTTCTCTGGTCACCGCTTAGGAAGCGACAAGAGGATTGGTTTCTTAGGCTGTGGCTTGCCGTCCGCGAACTCCAGGCGAGGGATGTGCTGCCTGTAGACGAGACCCTAGCAGCAAACCAAGCTTTCGTGAGTGCAGTAGCGCATGCCGGCCGACTCGCAGCTCGAACACACCAGGAAGAGAAGCGTGAAGCACTCCGCAATGCTGTGCTGAACGTTGCCGCAGGCTCGGCACTAGGAGATGACATACAGGCGATGTTCCTGGATGCTGTTGACAGTCTCACTCCTTCACATGTGCGGTTCCTTTCGGTTCTGGGAAAGGCACTCGTCACGCCTGAGGCTCAGTCGGTTGTAGATGCTGTGGTGGCGAAGTCAAGGGAGAATGGACGCTTAGCCGCTGTGAATGGGGCGCCGTCCTTTGCGCGGGAGTGGATGCCGGTAAACACCACTAGAGGGGACTTGCTCCTGTTCGTTGATCCTTTCTCGGAGCCGCCCAACGTGCTCCATCCGATGTGGCCGCCTGTGATCACCGACATTCTCGGCTGGCTGCTTCTGCAGATATTGAAGGATCTGGCAGGTCGGGGGTTTGTGGCGGTTCATCCACCCGCGGACCAGTTCACGCAGGTCACATCAACGCGAGCCTTCGCCGGAGTCACAGATCAGGGCCGAGAGTTCCTCAACTTCATCACCTCTCCACTCGAGGAATGCCCCGCCACTTCGTAGGATTGCTCGTCGGGCGGGAGCCTGACATCCGGCGATCGTCCCGCCTTCGACAGGGGACAAGCTCCTGCCCGACGAACCCCTCCTACAGAACGGATTCCTGTAGAGCTAGTGGCTGACCCACTCCCCTCGGTCGTCCATAGGAGAGATCGAATGGCGCTCGCAACGTGCAGGGAATGCCGGAGGCGGGTATCAACAGAGGCGGTGGCCTGCCCCCACTGCGGCTGCCCAGCACCAGTACTGGTGCTGAGTGCTGCCGTCGAGCCGGATCTGTCAGCGCAGATCCCGGAGCTGCCTGCGCAGCCAGACGTTCCAGGTGAGTCAGGTGAGGGCATTGAGGACGAATCCCCCCAAGACGGGGAGCTGGGCGAGCCAGCAACAACCGCATCTCTACCATTCCCGAAAGTGTGGATGGGGTTCCTCTTCGTCGGAGCCAGGGTGCTAGTAGATGGCTATGTTGCCGCTCAAAGCAACGGCGTCGACCTAGACTCGCAGCAGAGGATGGTGACCGCTACGGTTGCGTTCGCGGGCCTCATATACTGGCTCTACTGCGTCTACGCTCTTCATGTCGTGCTAGCAATAGAGACAGGATTCCAGCACCCGATCACCCCGAACATGTCTGTCGCTGGTCACATCGTGCCGGTCTTCAACGCGTATTGGCTCTTCAAGTGGCCGAATGCCCTTGGCCACTTCCTGGAGCAGCATCGGAGACCTTGCAGTCTAGCCCGATACTGGATTGGGTTAATACTGTTCGGAAGCATGGGGCTATCTTACTTTGGCGGTGCGGTCACAACCGCCGCATGGTTTGCAGTCCTCATCTATCTTGCCGGCAAGATACGAGAGGCTACTGCACCAGCGCCCTCGTCCAAATGGACTGCAACAGCGGTGGCTGTCGTCGGTGTCATGGTCACCCTCTTCGCAAGCCTGTTGATCTGGTTGCCCGCGCCACACACGCCGGCCTACACGGCTGAGCTAGCCGCGCTCCGGCATAGCCCAGCGCCAGATCTGAACGAGATCATCCACCGCCACGCGCTGAAGGTACAGGCACTGCACCCAGAGACACTGTTGACGCCCGCAACCCTATGCTCGGAGACGGAACTCGAGGACGCCGAAGGGAGACTCGATGAAATGTCTCTCGCTATCGAAGAATGCGAGAGAGACATGTCGAGCTACTTCGCCGCGACGAGTGATGCAGAGCCAAAGACGCGAGAGAAATATCAACGCACTTTTGAGGCAGAGAGACTGTTCATCTCCTCGGCCCGCGACCTATACGCGTTCATGCGGCAGCAGTTGGGCCATTGTAAGGCAGAAGGCGGCAGGATGCTCTTCGAAACCGAGGCCGCGGCGGCAGAGTACAACCGACTGCTGCAGAAGCTCACATCGCTTACCGCTCAGGAACAGGGGGTGGGGAGCGGGGGGAAAGAGGGGACGGAGTAGGAGTTGACCTGGCTCTGCCCGGTGGTCAGCGACCCCCGTCGGATCCCACAGATGCCAACCTCCATCGAATGGACCGAATCCACCTGGAACCCTGTCACGGGCTGCACGCGGATCAGCCCGGGCTGCCAACATTGCTACGCGGAGCGGATGACGCGGCGGCTGAAGGCGATGGGGCAGGCCCGGTATCGCAATGGTTTCCGGGTGACGACGCATCCGGAGGCGCTAGACCTACCCCTGTCCTGGCGGAAGCCGCAGGTGATCTTCGTGAACTCGATGAGCGACCTGTTCCATGAGAAGGTCCCGGCTGAGTTCATCCAGCGCATCTTCGCGGTGATGGGGCAGGCCGAGCGGCACGTCTTTCAGATTCTCACCAAGCGCGCCGACAGACTGGCCGAGCTGTCCGATCAGCTCCCGTGGGCGTCCAACATCTGGATGGGCGTGACGGTGGAGATGCAGGCCTATGTGAGTAGGATCGAGCGCTTGCAGAGCGTACCGGCGGCAGTGCGGTTCCTCTCCTTGGAGCCGTTACTGGGGCCGATCGCGGACCTGCCGCTCGACGGAATCCACTGGGTGATCGCGGGCGGCGAGTCGGGGCCGAACGCCCGGCCCATGCACCTGGACTGGGCGCGCTCCGTGCGCGACCAGTGCCTCGCCGCGGAGGTACCTTTCTTCTTCAAGCAGTGGGGCGGGGTGCGGCGCAAGGAGGCGGGACGCGTTCTGGACGGCCGGACCT
>CAZUGW010000240.1:2646-5531 GCA_964620055.1 uncultured bacterium | reverse complement strand
GGAGACGTCCCCGATCTGCGCGGAGTCGGAGACGTGCCCGATCTTCGCGTAGCCGTAGACGCTATCGATCTTCGCGGAGTCGGAGACGTACCCGATCTGCGCGGAGCCGTGGACGTACCCGATCTGCGCGGAGCCGTAGACGTTACCGATCTTCGCGGAGTCGGAGACGTCCCCGATCTGCGCGGAGCCGGAGACGGAGAGTATCCGCGCCATACCGCACACGTTGTTAACCACCGCATCACCCGCGACAACCCAACATCCGTCAATGAGCGCCTTCCGCGTCCCTGTCTTGATTATCATTGGCTCGACAATGGCGCGGCACTTCGTCGCGATGCGCGCTTTGGCATCATCGTCCAGCCATTCCACCGGGTCGTCGTCGATGGTGAGTTTGTAGCTGTCGATCTCGCATGGCGTGTCGGACGAGTACTCAATTTTTCGCCACTGGCGGGCGAGCATCGCGGCCTCGCTCGTATCGTCGAGTTCGCGCGCGAGTATCAGGTCAGAGTGCGAATCGCTTCCCGGCGACCAGTACACATTGCCGTTCGGGAACGCGATTGCGGAGAAGAATTCACACATGACAGGCACCTCCGTTTGTTAGATTCGCTCTGACTTGGTCCATAATGATAATATACTACATTCTCCGAGACTTGTAAACAAAAATCTACGCCGAAACGATGATTGTTACTGGCTTTCCAGTTTCATCTTGTTTCTTTCTAGCAAGTTTCACAAATGCTCTCAATGAAGCCACCATTTGTCCAGCTCTTGCCTCATCTGGTGTTGCATGGTATATATTAATCTCTCTAGTAACAGCCGCTTCGATTGCTGCAGGTAATCTCGCCTCCAAAAGAGAAGCATCCAATTGGACGCCGTCTTTATCAAACCCTTCTGGTACTAAAACTTCTGTTGAATATGGTTTTCCATGATAAGCTTCGCGAAGATATCCAACACCACCCTTATTTATCTGAAATCCAGTTATTTGAGCATCTTGCTCTTCTACTGTTTGATCATCCCACGTCATATAAACATCTATTCCCATTTTATTTTCTCCTTTTGGTTTTACTTACTACGAAACAAACATTGTATTTTCTGCTATACGTTCCCAATCATTTGGTGCAATTTCCATCAACTTCTCAAGTTGAAGTATAGACCTCAACGAGAGGTACCTAAGATTAGATTGATTCTTTTCCATCCAATCCATGATTGTTTTGATAAGTTCTTGTTTCTTGACCAACTTTCCAGCTCTCACAAGTTGACGGATACGAATCATGATTTCTTCGTTACTATGAACCTTGAGGTTGAGATAAGTGGTACGAGAGATTAAAGCTTGTACTGTCGAAGACATTCTATTACCACTCTGGATAATGGCATCAAAGTCTAGATTAGTCAACATGATGACAGTCCCATGGAAAGTAAAGCTATTAGGAATATCAAGTTGACGAAGGTAATTAGAATCTGTATACCAACCTATGATTCTATCTCCTGTTGTATCTAGAGCACCCTTCAACAGATTGAGTGATGCATCATCTCCAAAGATAGAGTCTATATCGTCGAAAACTAAAACACAACCCTGGTGTCGATGGATATACAATTGCTCATATAGCCCCAATCCACTAGAGAATCCTCTCATCATTCCATATTTTGTCGGATTGGTATTGATGAGGGGTTCAAGTTCTCTCTGAACTGTATATGATTTTCCAATTCCAGCTGCGCCAGATACTGCAAGAGCACGGAGTTTAGAATCTACTGCAGCTTTGACAAGAATTTCTAGAGTGAAGAATCTATCATCAATAGTCTTCTCCATCTTTACAAGTTCTTCTTTGGTAAGCTTCTTCACAACTGGCATGACATCAGAAGCATCAACTTGAAGCCTCTTGGTCTTGCCATTTATTACAACGTGAACAAACCCCTGTTTCTTTGAATTGGAATTGGGTTCGAATTCTCTAACTAGAGGAAAGACACCAGAAATTTCCCTAGAGAAATTCATACCCTTACGGATTTTGACAAGCTGAACACCATTCATCTTATTCCTCCGTTTCATGGGTAGGAAAGAATCATATTACTTTTTACGGAGATTGTAAACTGTTTTTGTGGTTAAAAGGCATCTTTCTCGGTGTAAAATGAATCAGCATGTTGGCAAGCAGATCATTTCGAAAAATTACAACGGAACGCATACCCATTACTTTGACACCTCTTCCATTGACATCGGAGTCACTGAAATAGAAATATGAATATTTCCATATTGGCCTGGCGCAATAGATTCAGAAGCAACTTTAATGAGTTGAGCTTCAAAGCTATCAAGTTGAACCATTCCGAGTTGTAAAAATTTACCCTTTAAATCTATTCGATAGGAATTTGGATTAGTTAAACTTCTATAGATAATCATTCCATTACCTTTCATCTTCCACAGATTCATCGTGTTGTTCATAACAATGTTTGTCGAAAGCTTCTTCAGTATCTAATTCTTCTCCAACAAACTCCCAATCACAATCTGAACATTTAATTTTGATAATCATTTTCTCTCCTTTGGTTTCCTATACGACTCCACGTCTAATAGCCGGATTATATCACATTCTCCGTCAATTGTAAATAAAAAAAACCCGCCATAATTGAGCATGTCCATATAATTCGGACAGAGGCTTGGCGGGTCAATATACCCCAAGTTGGCTTGGGGCTCTTGATATGTTGAGGGCTGTGTTTTTGTTTAAGGAGAAACATACCCAATTTAATCTAAACTCCATTGGTCCCAGGGGCTCGAGAGAGTAGTGGCAGGCCACCCACATCTCTCGACTTGCCCCTAGCACAAAATTTTTGGAGTTGCAACTAGATAAACCACATTGAAAACATCTGCTAGTCCAGACAACACTCCGCGAAAGTGTTTAATATTT
>CAZUGW010000240.1:417-2636 GCA_964620055.1 uncultured bacterium | reverse complement strand
CAACTCCAATTAAACATTATCACCACCTAGTTGCAACTAGGTGGTTCTAGAGTAAATGCCGCACGCGTAGGCCATCTAACAACTCTAGAAATTTACATTGCTTCTATGAACCTCTGCAGAAGGGTAAATCTTCATAGAAACGTTAAATCAGTTCTTTCGATTTTGGGCTTGCAAACCCCAATTTACACAACCGTTTCGAACTGGGTTTATTCCGCAAAATTCTCTTAGTCGGTGGTAGTGGCCTTATACAACTAGACTCTACCACTAGCCGATGCGCATTCATCTATGGCTAGATTTCAAATATCTGTTTGATTTTCCTAGTTGGTAGTTACACTTCCACACTCCGAAGGAGCTCCATGTACCGAACTAGTACTATCCGATTATCGCCAAGAGAAATATCTATTAAAAACGTGTCGTGGAGTTGACCTGGCTCCACGAACATTTCCCAACCAGGTTATCGTCAGAATTTTGAGATCTGCCTCATTTTTATCAATACTAAATATAACCTATTCTCAAGACATTGTAAACAAAAAACCAACTCTTCCATTTAACCCAGTATTGCTCAATGCATGTCTGGTAAGGGGAGAGTCAGTTTTTTTTTACTCTGCAACCGGACTTACGTTTTCTTGAGCTTCTTTGATTTCTTTAACTTCTTTTGCTCTACTCTTTGCGTCGACGATCGCGTCATCTAGCTTTGTAGCCAATGTTTCTTCGAGTGTGCGTAGATTAGCAATTTGAGTTTTGATAGTTTTCTTTTCTTCTGACCTCGCGGGTGCGGTATTCATCGCGCTGTATAATGACGCTCTAACTTGTCTAAGAGAGCCGAGAGGTTTATAACCTAGTACCTCGGTTTGGAGAGCCTTTAGAACATCTACACTTTGGTTTTCAGAAATTACACTATCTACCCTATTGGTAATAGTTTCGAGTACATTTAAATCTGTCATACATTGATTCCTTTCATATTGAAATATTATACTAATCCCGGACCGAAGTAAATAAAAATGTGCAAAAATTTACATACGGAGAATTTTTAAAAAACAGTTTACATTACCTATAAAATATGTTAAGATATAGCCATCAAATAAGAAAGGACTCACTGCCATGGAAAATATGGGTTACACTTATTCTGAACACGAAATTTTAAAGGGCCATCGGGGACCATGTGGACCAGTTGCAATTTCTAGAGCTTTCAACATATCACTAGAAGAAGCTCTTGGACACTGTGAAGCGCATGGTTTTTACACTTCTGATCGTGGAATGTTTATTTCAGAATTTGAATGTGTTTTAGATGAATTAGTTCCGCGGCAGTGGGTTAAAATTAGATATAATAGAATAGAAAACGGACACTTTGACAAATCAACAAGAGAATTCGTTAATCATAGGTGCAAATGGTCTCGCGAGTGGCAGCAAATTCCATTTGGAAACTGGTGTGAAAACTGTGGGAATATGCCACAACCTCGACGCCAAAATGATCGGCCAACTTTAACCAAGTTCTGTGCCTCCAACCCAACTGGAATATTCATCATTCATGTTAGTAAACATTATCTAGTTGTGAAGAATGGTTGTGTAATAGACCCAGCATATCATAGACTTGGCAAATCGGTTGACAAGCGTCGCGTTTGTAATTCTTGGAAGGTGGGGTAAAATGACTAGATTAGCATTATTCATTATAGTTATTTTATTTATTTTGGGAATTCCAATTGTAGCTATTCCCGAAATCTCAAAGGAAACTTAAAAAGGTCATTCCAGCATCTTATTTAATCGCAATAAGATAAAATTTTTTACTGCATAGGGGGTTTCAAAAAATGAATGCTAAATATGAATGGTATGCATTAGTAGTAAGTGATGAAATACGGCGCGTAGAAAAGTTTAGAGGTGTTCCATCAGTTTTCGAGTTCAATTGGCACTATATGTCTGGGGATCATTATAAGATTTACAAAGTAGATATTCATCTTATGGAATTAGTTGGTATTGCAATTAGTTGATAAAGTTTTATAAGCTAACTTATTACGTATGAGTAAATTAATGTTTACGTCTTAGTTAACACCAGGGTCGGAAATACCTGGAAAAGTAGTAATTTTTCGAAAAACTGGACCGGAAATCCGGTTACCGGGAGCCGAGACCTCATCCCTGGCCCCATTCAAACACGGACAAGTGACATAGAGCTAGTATATGTAGAGTGGGGGGGAGTTGAGGGTGGTAGTAGGGAAGGGCAATGT
>CAZUGW010000240.1:0-407 GCA_964620055.1 uncultured bacterium | reverse complement strand
ATGTGGAGTAATGGGAGTAGTGATGTGGTAAGGTGAGAGCGATCTCCGTACGCTAATGGTATCAATCTGATATCAGAATGTTATAAAAATAATATCTTATGTACAGAAATAGAGAGGTATGAAGATTGATGAATAATTTCTTAGAAATTCTATCTGGAATAATTTTGATTGGTATAGCAATATGGTGTGGATTGAAGTGTTTTGATATATTAACGAGAAAAGATTGATGAATAATTTCTTAGAAATTCTATCTGGAAATATGCGTAAAAAAATGCTTACTATAATTATTTTGTATTTCGCCCTGGTCGGACTTCTTTTGTTGGTAGATACAATTGTTCATTGAGAAGAATCTATCGGAAAAAGAGTTCTTATTTTACAACGCATCTTTGAAATATTAGTATCTTATC
>CAZUGW010000239.1:0-5536 GCA_964620055.1 uncultured bacterium | reverse complement strand
CACAGCAGGTGAGTTGCAGCGTCTGCGGCTCGCCGCTGGAGCGCCCACCTGAGAGGCGCGGGTTTCGGAAGCACGCAGAGTCCAGGACAGGCTGGTTCATCTGGCTCGGGCTCTGCCTCGTGGTGGGCGCGTTTCTCGGCCTGGCGCTGGTGCAATCCCGCTCCGAGGCCGATTTCCGGCTGAGGCAGGTGCTGCTCGGGGGCATGGTCGGCGCGGTCCTCGGGGTGGTGTTGGGCGCGCTGCCGGCGGTGACCGCGCGCTTCGGCCGGCGCGCCTGGGCGACGCTGAGGTACGTCTTGTGCCAGTGGTTCGCGGTGCGCCGACGGGGGCGAATCCGGCAGACCTGTGAGGAGCGCGTTCACGACGACCCCGACGACCTCGATTCCCAGATTCGGCTGGCCGGGGTGATGTGGCTGGAAGGCGCGCGGGACCAGGCCGAGCAGGTGTTGCTGCGCGCGCTCACCCAGCCCGAGTGTCCGCCCCTCGCGCGGCACAATCTGGCCGTGCTCGAGGCCGTCGCGGGACGCCGCATGCGGGCGCTCGAAGCGCTGGAGAGGGCGAGTGACGCGCTGGCCGACTCTCCCGCGTTCCAGTGGAACCTGGGGGTGGCGAGATGGGCGGCCGGTCGGTACGCGGAGGCGGCGGAGGCGTTCGGGGCGCTGAAGCAACTCGACCCCGGACAGGCCGCGCCGCGCACCGCGCGCGCGGCCATGCTCGCGATGCAGGGCGAGACCGAGGAGGCCGTCAGCGAGCTGGAGGGTGCGCTGCGCCTCAACCGCCGCGATGCCGACGTGCTCTGCACTCTGGGGATCATCCACCAGTCCCGCGCCGACCTTACGGCGGCCGAGCAGTTCTTCACCGCGGCACTGCGCTCCCAACCCGCCCATCTCGCCGCGCGCTACGATCGCGCGCTCTGCGCGATGCTGGAGGGCCGCCACTACGCGGCAATCGAGGACCTCTCCGCGGCGACGCAGGTCTACCCCGAGTTCGCGCGCGCCCACATCCAGCGGGCTGTCTGCTGGTACCGCCTCAGCTATCCGACGCGGGCGATAGACGCGGTGCGGGCGGCGTTGCGAGATCAGCCGGCCGATTTCCTGGTGCGCTACAACGCGGGCACGCTGCTGCTGCGGGAGGGGCTGGCGGAGCAAGCGATCAAGGAGTTGGAGCGCGCCCATGAACTGGAGCCGCAGGACGTGGACGCACTCCTCAACCTCGGCGTCGCTGTATACACGACCGAGCTCACGCACCAGGCGCTGGACCATTTCCGGCTGGCGACGCGCCTCAACCCGCGCCATGCGCTGGCGCGGTACAACTCCGCGGTGATCTACACCCTGCTGGACTCGGTCGGCGAAGCGGAGGCGGAACTGCACGTCCTGCTCGAGCTCTACCCGGACTTCCCGGAGGCCTTCAATGAGATCGGCGTGGTCTTTCTGCGGCAGGGCCGGTTGCTGGAGGCGGCCGGGCAGTTTCGCCAGGTGGCGGACAACATGCCGCGCAGCGCGGTCAGCCGCTGCAACCTTGCGCTCGTGTACTTCTTGCAGGGCGACTTCGCCGCCTCCGGCGAGCAGGCGCGATTTGCGGTGGCCCTCGACCCCAAGTTGGCCGCGGCGCGGGAGATCGCGGGCCGGGTGGCGATGGAACTGAGAGACCTACCCGACGCCATCGCCCAGTTCACCGCGCTCACCAAGCTCGAGCCCTCGAACCCCGACGCCCACGCGAACCTGGGGCTGGCCTACTACCGGGACGACCGTTTGAACGAGGCCATTGAATGCTACAGACGGGTGCTGATCTTCTCCCCGCACTCGCCGGAGGGCCACAACGACCTGGGGCTGGCTTACGCCAAGAACAAGATGCTCAGCGAGGCGGTGCGCCATCTCAAACAGGTGATTGACTGGAGGCCGGATAACCCAATGGCGCACAGCAACCTCGGTCTCGTGTATTACTTCAAGGGTGACAGCGAGGATGCGGTAGCGCGATGGCGGGACGTGACCCGGCTGTCTCCGGTGTACGCCCGCAGGCGCGAGGCCACTCGGTTCTCCGCCTACGACGATCAGGAGATGATCGTGCGTGCGCTCGACGCGCGCCGCCGGGTCTCGCACTTCCCGCTGAAGATCGCCTCCTTCCGCCACGGGTTCCAGTTGGCCTTGAACGAGAACGACTACCGTATGGACCTCCCGTGGCCCGACCTGACCGCGGCCCGGCGGTGGCAAGAGCGGGCGCAGCGGGCGCGGCTGGCGATGGTTCGACTGTGAACGCGCTTGCTCGGCGCGCGACAAGACCGCGTTGACGCGGCCGGGGCCGCGTGCTATAGTAGCAACGCTTCGGGGTGTAGCTCAGCTTGGCTAGAGCGCACGGTTCGGGACCGTGAGGCCGGTGGTTCAAATCCACTCACCCCGACCAGCCTCCGCGAAACGTCTCCTACCTACCTTCACGGGCTTCTGGGCGATTCGCCCACCTCATGTCTGCCCCTCGTCAGGCCCACTTGGTCACACGGTTCGCGCAGACACCGCGGTGGCCAGGGGGCACACGGTTCGCCGGCCTGAAACACGCCCGAGGAGGCTGCTATGGAACGCCGCGCGAAGCTCGCTGTGCTCTCTTCTCCACCTCCGCAGGAGGCCTTGCCGGAAGCGGTGGACTCGTTCCTCCGTCGCTGCAAAGCCCGCAACCTTTCCCCTCACACCCTCGCTTACTACTCCACGCGTCTGCAAGCCTTCGCCCGGTACCTCCGACGGAGAGGCCTCTACCTGACGCCGAGTGACGTTACCCCCTCCGTCCTGAGAGACTTCCTGGCCGATGAGCGGGAGCGGGTGAGCGCCGTCACCGCGGAGGATAGCTACATCACCCTGCGCGCGTTCTTCCGGTATCTGGTGAACGAGGAGGTGCTGACGGTCAGCCCGATGGAGCGCGTGGAGAAGGTGCGCGTTCCCCGGAAGCTGGTGGAGACGTTCACCGCGGAGCAGGTGGAGGCGATGCTTGCGACCTGCGCCAAGAGCTTCCAGGGGGCGCGGCTGCGGGCCCTCCTGCTCACGCTGCTGGATACCGGCCTGCGGGTGTCGGAGTTGTGCGGCCTCACCCTGGACGATGTGTCCTGGGACGGGCAGACCCTCCGGGTGATGGGCAAGGGTATGCGGGAACGAGAGGTTCCATTCGGACAGGCCGCCCGGCAGGCCTTGGTCACCTATGTCGCACGGCGGGGCAATCACCACGGGCAGACGGCGCTCTTCCTCACCTGCTATGGCGACCCGCTCGACCGCTACCGGGTGCAGAAGCTGTTGCGGGCCTGCGGCGCGAAGGCGGGAGTGACAGGGGTGCGCTGCTCCCCACACACCTTCCGCCACACCTGCGCGGTGATGTTCCTGCGGAACGGCGGGGACGCGTTCAGCCTCCAGAAGCTCCTCGGCCACTCCTCGCTCGACATGACGCGGCGCTATGCCGAACTCGCGCAGGCCGACGTGGTCGCGAAGCACCGGGCGGCGAGTCCGGGGGACAGGTTCCTGGCGGCCGTGCGGAAAGGGGGAGGGAGGAAGAGGTTGAAGTAATGGAGGGGCTGGCAGAGAGGTCGGCGCAGAAAAGACGGCGCTGGAGGAGGCAAAGGAGATGCAACGAGCAAGGTGGCTCACCGCGTTGGCGGTTGCTGTGGCGCTGGTGGCGGGAGCGGGAACGGGATGGTATGCGCGGGGACACTCGTGGGGGTCGGCCCCGGAAGGAAAGTACGGCGTCGCGGTTCACTGCAGGAACTGCGGCTGGCAGGGAACCGTATACGTGGAGAAGGGGCAGTCAATAGACAAGATGGCATGTCCAAAATGTGAGGCATGGCGGCCGGACCGATCGAGCCGAGCCGGAGACGACGACCCTGGCATTGGGGTGTGGAAGCAGACTCGAAACTCCACCCTTGTCACGCAGGAGAAGTGGGAGGCCGCGCTCGCGGCCAGTCGGCACTGAGGAGCACAGGGCTATGCGAAACTGGCGCTGGTATTCGAAGGTGTTGTTCGCGTTGCTGGTGGCGGCGTTCGCGTATTGGGTCTGGCCGACGCCGTGGACGGCGTACGCGCATGTGGACACCCAGTTGGTGAGGCAGAACCGGTTCACGGGGCGCGTCCAGGTGAACTACTGCCTGCAGTCATCCGATGCGGGATACCCGAGCTTCTCCGAGGGCGCACAGCAAGAGATACGGGCATTCGCCCTGCCTTACTTCGACCGGCTGTACCGCGAGCAAGACGGAAGAACCAGGGCTTTCATAGTCGAGCACTTCAGGCGCGAGAGGCCTGGATGGGATTCGCGCGAAGTGGCGCGTGAGCTTGAGATACTTGTACCGCCCCCGCAGAACTACTGGCGCACCTTGCACTAGGGCACGCTGTGGCGTGGGGGCGGGAGGTCCTTCCGATGGTGGCGGTTTTTGCGGGAGAGGTGAACCGCCAGATGTTACCAGCACAGTTCTGCACATAGCTTGACAAGCAGGCGGGGCCGTGCTATCCTTGCTGACGGTGAAGGAGTAGTTCGATGCAGGGCGCTTTCTCTATGGCCTCCCATACGTACCCACACAGCCCACGCTTTGGCCCTGGGCGTCCGACTGCTCCTTCACCAAGAAGCGGCCTGCGGCGTCCAGGGCCTTCTCTTTGGCCCGGCCGCCGCGCCGCCACACTATCGGGCCGGGAGGCCCGGAAAGGTGGAGGGAAGATGGCTGAGCAGGATTCGGGGCGGAGGGCTCAGGCCCAAGAGAGGCGAGAGGAGCGGGAGCTTATTCCCATACCTCGCGGGGGCGGGACGCGCTGGAGTTTCCAGACGAAGCCCAAGAAGGGCGACGTGGTGTCCATCATCCACGCGAATGAGAGGATGATAGGCCGCTATGAGGGACGGCGCGGCGGCAAGGTGACCGTGACGCGGTTCACGGAGGGAAATCCCTGCGGTGAGACCATCGTTGACGTCCAAGTGCTGTGCGTTCTGGAGTATATGACTAGCGGGGTGTGGGAGAAAGGCAAGGACCAATGAACGCGGCAATCTACACGCGGGCTTCCTCCCGCGACCGGGCGACGGCAGACGCGGCCAGCCATGCTGGGACAAAGCAGGACGCAGGGAAGAAGGGTGCAGGGCAGGCGGAGGTTCCGACTGTTGTAGAGAGGCGGAAGAGCTGGAAGATGATGGGGGACTTGCCGACTATCGGAGTATCGAAGGGTGATGTTCTCTCCTCCGGCGACCTGCCGGTTGAGGCGGGGCGGGTGCTGATAGTGAAGCATTGGGGCCAGGAACTCGTTGCCCAAGTCTACCGCTCCCGCGCGAGGAAGGCGCTGCGGGTGCGATTGTTGGGCACTCCCCCGACTCACCTCGACATGGCCGAGGTGGAGGTGCTGGGGGTTGCGGTGTGCCTCTGGATGCACGAACGGCCCTCGGACTGGCCTGGGGAGATTAGGGCTAAGCTGAGGGCATGGCAGTGTGACGGCGTGAGTTGGGATCTCTGATAGGGGAGTCTATCGAGTAGGGGACCGCACGGCGAACCCACAGCACAGAGAGGGGCGCTCCTTCGGGGGCGCTCTTTCTC
>CAZUGW010000238.1:0-5572 GCA_964620055.1 uncultured bacterium | reverse complement strand
CGTCAGCATTGTACCACGTCCACGACTCACTTCTCTTCCACCGTAATCACGAACTGCTCGCGCGTTTGGCTGTCGTGATCGCTACGGGCGGTGAAGGTGGCGAGGTAGGTGCCCGGTTGGTCGTAGGTGTGGGTGGTCTCGAGTTGGTCCGACTTCGCGCCGTCGCCGAAGTCCCAGGAGGCGCCGGCGACTTTGCCGGTGAGGGCCGCGGCCTCGCCGTGGAAGTGGACGGTGAGCGGGGCCGAGCCGGAGGTGGGGGAGACGGTGGCGAGGGCGAGTGGGGGGCGGTTGGTGGTCATGCTCTTCGCGGCGCGGAGGACGAGGCTGGCGGAGCCCTTGGCGCCGGCGTCGTCGGTGACGGCGAGAGTGACGAAGTAGTCGCCCGCGGGGTAGGTGCGCGTGACCGTGGGGCCGGAGGCCTTCTCTCCGTCGGCGAGGGACCAGTCGTAGGAGACGATGGTGCGGCCGAAGACGCCGATGGAGCGGCGGCCGTCGAGCACGACTTCCTGCGGCGCGATCCCGAAGCGCGGGTTGGCGTCAATGATGGCGGTGGGCATGCCGCCGGTGATCGGCTCGGGGCTGATCAGCAGGGCCAGGTCGAGGCGGAAGTCGGGGACGGTGATCTTGCGCTTGCCCGCGCCGAGGCGGAAGGACCCCAGGAGGCGCAGCGTGTCCGGCGCGAGCCAGTAGCCATAGCCGGCTTTCGGGACGGTGAGCGTAATGCTCTCGCCCTTCAGGCTCGCGCCGAAGCGATTGCGCAGATAGACCGCGGCGCGCGTGTCGGAGGCGAGACCGTAGGAGCGGAACTGCTTGGTGGAGCGCTCCACGGGCACGCTCTTCATCCCGGCGTCGAGAGAGGAACTGAAGGTCTGCAGCGCGCGGACGTACTGGCGCTCCTCGGGGCCGAGGTAGATGTTCATGTAGTGCCCGTTGAGCGCATAGCTGGTATTCCAGAAGACGAAAGAAAGCTCATTGAACAGGGCGCCCCAGAGGCGGAAGCGCATGCGGCGGGCGGAGCCGTAGTCCCACACGTTCTCGTCGTTGCCCTGCTCGCCGACGATGATGGGCTTGCCGAACTTCTTCCACTCCGCGGCGTTCTCCGCGGTGACCGCGTCGGAGCCTTCCTCGATCTCCCGCGCGTACCAGTGGGGGGAGTAGAAGTCTATCGCCGGGACGGCGCCCTGCTCCCAGTCGGTGATGGGGTGATGGTAGGGGTCAATCGTCTTCACGTACTCGGCCATCATGGCGGTCCACTTGGGGTCGGCGTCCTGCTCGTTGAGTAGCTCCCAGAAATCCACGGAGGCGCCCCAGCGGTCCACGCTGTACTTCAGAAAGCGCTTGACCTTCTCCATCTTCGCGGCGTCGTCCGGCTCCTTGATGAAGGCGTTGGCGTAGCCGATGAAGCCGTAGAAGATGCGATAG
Organism: uncultured bacterium; assembly: GCA_964620055.1. Taxonomy (GTDB): domain Bacteria; phylum Armatimonadota; class Hebobacteria; order Hebobacterales; family Hebobacteraceae; genus CAZUGW01. Next base: position 4,150 of record CAZUGW010000238.1, on the reverse strand, counting down.
CCGCGGTCGCGCAGCTTCTGCATGAGTTCATCGGTCCAGGCCATCTCGACGAGCTTGTACTCGTCGAGGTTGGCGTAGTGCGAGTAGGAGCAGTTGTCGGGCGAGAAGCGGAAGAGGTTGAAGCCGGCCTGGGCGTAGGCGTCGAGGTATTGGTCGGCGGAGGTGCCGGAGGCGAACCAGGGGCCGTCGCGGTCCCCGCCCTCCAGCGACCAGCTCTCGAACGGATCACCGTGCGGCCCCGCGCCGAGGCACTCCTGCAGGCCGAGGGGCCAGTAGGGCTGGCCGTTGTCGAACGTCCAGGTGAACTTGTTGTGCGGGTTCTGGCGGAGGAAGCCGGGGTTGGCGCTCTCGACGCAGGTGAACCAGCCCTTGCCGCTCAGGGCGCGGCGCTCGGAACGGCCGGGAACCGAGTAGCTCACGCCGTAGCCATAGTTCCACCGGCCCGCGAGGTTCGGGGCGAATCGCACCTTCCACACGCCGTTGCCGACGTAGAATCCGCCGACGCGGTAGTGCTTGCCGTCCGGCCCCATGAAGGTCGCGGTGACCTCGACATCGGTGAATGGGTTCTTCACCTCCTCGCCGGGCGGGAGCTTGAGAGTGAGCTCGTAGATGTCGAACCGGGGGACGACGGCGCGCTCTTTCCCGGTGCGCGGGACGAGGCCGCCGGCCCAGGCCGACGACGCGAGGGCAAGACAGAAGAGGAGTGCGACACCGAACCGATACACCGCGATCATCTCGTCAACTCCTTGAACGTGAGCTTCTTGCGCGGTCTTCTTCGCCGAGGGAGCGGGCGGTCCTGCTGATACTGACTGGAGCCGCCAGCGCGCAGGAGATTGCCTCCTGCACTGCGAATAGGCCGACACCATCTCACGGAGGCGGTCATGGGCGAGCGAGCACCCGTAATTCTGGACACGGACATCGGCTACGATATTGACGACACCTGGGCGCTGGCCTTGCTGCTGAAGTCGCCGGAGGTGGACCTGAAGCTGGCGGTGAGTGCGACGCACGACACCGGGTATGGGGCGAGGCTGCTCGCCAAGCTGCTCACGGTCGCGGGCCGCACGGACGTGGCGGTCGGCGTCGGGCTGCAGCAGGATGACGTGACCGGCGGGCAGTTGCCGTGGGTGGAGGGCTATGACCTCGCGTCGTATGAGGGACCGGTACACGAGGACGGCGTGGGGGCGCTGATTGACGTCATCATGGACTCGCCCGCGCGCGTCACCCTGGTGGGCATCGGCCCCGCGCCGAACCTGGCCGCGGCGCTGGAGCGCGAGCCGCGCATCGCGGAGCGCGCGCGGTTCGTGGGGATGTACGGGAGCGTTCGCCGCGGGTATGGCGGCGTGCCGCCCAGTGACGCGGAGTACAATGTCGCCGCTTTTCCGGAGGCCTGCCGAAAGGTCTTCACGGCGGCCTGGGACATGACCATCACGCCGCTCGACACGTGCGGGAGGGTCGCGCTCACGGGGGAGAAGTACCGGCGGGTGAGAGACGCCGCGCACCCGCTGACGCGGGCGGTGATCGAGAACTATCGGGTGTGGTGCGAGGTGGGCGACCGGGACCGCGCGCAGTGGGAGGTGCGGAGCACCCCGCTCTTCGACACGGTCGCCGCCTATCTCACCTTCTCCGAGGAGTTGCTGGTGATGGAGGAACTCGGCCTCCGCGTCACGGACGACGGCTACACCGTGGTGGACGAGCAGGCGACGCGAATTCGCTGCGCGATGGAGTGGAAGGACCTCGGCGCGTTCGAGGACTTGCTGGTGGAGAGATTGACGAACGGGTAACGGTGCTATGGAATACACGCAAGGAGCTTTGGGGCGCGTCTTCGTCGCCCGGCTTCACGACGGCGAATCTGTCTATGACGCGGTGGAGGAGATCGCACGGCGGGAGAACGTGACGGCGGCCGCGGTGCTGGCGGTGGGCGGGATGCGGCGGGGAAAGGTGGTGACCGGCCCGGAAAGCCCGACGGGGAAGATCGTGCCGCACTACGAGGAGTTCGACGACGCCCGCGAGCTGGTGGGCGTGGGCACGGTGTTCATGCAGGAGGGGGCGCCGTCGCTGCATTTCCACGCAGGGATCGGGCGCGAGGACACGGCCTTGGTGGGCTGCCCGCGGGCGGGGATGGCGGTGTTTCTGGTGCTGGAGGTGGTGATGATCGAACTAGTGGGCATCGAGGCCGAGCGGGTGATGGACGTGGAAGCGGGATTGAGACTACTGAAGATTTTCAGTCCCCGGTAGGCGCGATGGGGACACGAGCACGAGCTTGCGGCTCCTCTTCTTTCTGCGGGCTAGCCGCGAACGCCACTAACCCCACCGCGATCAGCGCGCAGCCGATGATGACGCGGGTGGGCGGCACTTCGCCAATGACCAGGAAGACCCAGATCGGGTTCAGGATGGGTTCCAGGAGGGAGATGAGCGCGGCCTCCACCGCGCGGGCGTGGACCAGCGCGCGTTTGAAGAGGTAGTACGGGAGGCACAACTGGCCGACGCCCATCACCGCCAGCAGCGCGAGCTCTCTGGGCGCGGTCGGCAGGGGAATCCGCAGTGCCAGGAGCAGCGGGATCAGCACCACCGTCGCGCCGAGGTTGGTCCATACGAAGATGCTCGCCGGCGGCACGTCGCCCAGCAGCTTCAGCACGATCACCAGGGACCCGAAGCCGAGGCCGCTCAGCACGCCGAGGCCCACGGACTGCAGGTGCGTGGTCCCACTTCCGCCGGTCACGATCAGGATCAGCGCGACGAGGGTGAGCAGCACGGCCGCCGCCTCGGCCGGGCGGAGGCGCTGCCTCAGCACCAGCCAGGTCCAGAGGGCGACGACGGCGGGGGCGAGGTACTGCAGCCAGATGCCCTGGGCCGCGGTGCCAAGCTGCATCGAACCCATCAGCGACGCGACCATCACCACCCAGATGCCGATGGCCAGCGTCAGCTTCTTCGCGGGCGGGCGCGGCTGGACGAAGCCGCGCGCGAACACCAGCACCCCGAAAGCCGAACGGAGTCCGGCAATGGCCAGCCAATGCACGCCCGGCATGCTCTTGAGCAATAGTCCGCTCGAGCTCCACAGGAGGGCGGCGATGATGAGCATCGTGCGGGCGGAGGTGCGCGAGTTCACGTCTCCCCCTCCTGACGCGCCATGGAGTAGAGCGTCCAGCGCCCCTTGATCGGCCCTCGCCCGCGGAGGGGCTGGCGGTCGAAGTAGAGGGTCATCACCTGCCCGCCCGTCGTCTCGATGCGGTACCAGTGCTTGCGAAGATACTCCTCCGACCCTCCCCCGCGTTCCACGCCGACGGAGCGCCACGACTCGAGCACGCGCGCCACGACGTACCGCTCCTTTCGCCACTCGAACGCCTGCGGCAGGCCCGGCTCGCCCCGCGCCATCGCCCCGGGGTCGAAGGTGCCGGCCACGGGGGTGATGGGTTCGCACACGAAGGCCTCGTCGGGGTTGATGGGCATAGAGGTGAGTATTCGGCATGGGCGGGCGAGTTCCCCGCGCGGGCATGAGGTGTGACCTGTCTGGCAGGCTTGTGGCCGCGCGATTACAGCAGGACGACGCCCGCGGAGTATGCTCTAGTGCACGGTTCCTACCGACTGGGCGAGACCGACATGGGCGAACTACCGGCTTCTCCAACCGAAGGTTTCTCACTGGTCAACGGCGGCCCCTCTCACCGGCTGATGCTGCGCGCGGGGCTGGCGCGCTCAGGCGCGCCGCTGATCGGGAGGCGGGCGGTCGTGATCTCCCTGCTCTCCTGGCTACCACTGCTCGCGCTCGCGGCAGTGCAGGGGCTGGCGTATGGGACCGCGGTGCGAGTTCCCCTGCTGTTCGATCTGGTGGCGTATGCGCGGTTCCTGATCGCGCTCCCCCTGCTCATCGGGGCCGAACGGATGGTAGACCGGTGGGCGAGCGCGGCCTTGCGGCACTTCAGGGACTCCGATCTGGTGCGGGAGGAGGACGCGCCCAGGTTCGAGTCAGCGCTGCGAGAGGCTGGCTCCTTCCGGGATTCGGCCTGGGTGGAGGCGGTGCTGCTCGTGGCCGCCTACGCGCGCGTCGTCTCCCTCGCCAGGGGGGAGTTAGGGACCGCGGTGTCCACGTGGCACGTGCTGCCGGGGACGGCCGGCGCGCTGTCTCTCGCGGGCTGGTGGTACGCGGTGGTCAGCC
>CAZUGW010000237.1:0-5580 GCA_964620055.1 uncultured bacterium | reverse complement strand
GCCTACTTCCCCGATGACGGACGGGACGGCGAGCGCGTCGCCGCGGTCGAGCAGCGCCTCGACGATCTGCTCGCCGCGGGCGTCGAGGTCGGCGTCGGCTTCGCTGCGGTGCGCGTGGTGGAGGAGGTGGAGTGGGGCGACCTCTGGCGCGTCCACTTCCACGCCTCGCGCATCGCCCCCAATCTCATCATCGTGCCGAGTTGGGAGGAGTATCCCCCCAGGCCCGGCGAGCACGTCATCACCCTCGACCCCGGCGCGGCCTTCGGCACCGGCGGCCATGCCACCACTCGCCTCTGCCTGCGTGCGCTGGCCGAGCATGTCCATCCCGGCGACCGCGTCGCCGACATCGGCTGCGGCTCCGGCGTGCTCGCCATCGCCGCCGCGCGGCTGGGCGCGAGTCGTGTCGTCGCCACCGACAGCGACCCCACCGCCCTCCCCGTCGCACATTTCAACGTCGAACGCAACCGCGTCACCGACCGCGTCGAGATTCTCGAGACCGATCTCGTCCCCCTCGACCGCGGCCCGTTCGACCTCGCGGTCTGCAACATCCTGGCCCCCGAGGTGATCCGCCTCGCCGCCGACCTCCCCGCCCTGCTCGCTCCCGGCGGCCGCTTCATCGGCTCCGGCTTCGTCCCCGCCTCCGTTCCCGAGGTCGAGGCCGCGCTCTCCCACGCCGGCCTCGAAATCCTCGCCACGCCTGAGGAGGGCGAATGGGCCGCGGTGATCGCGAGGAAACCCTGATGGTCAGCGCGCTCGGCATAGACATCATCGAAATCGCCCGCCTTCGCCAGGCTCTCGCCCGCCATCCCCGCCTGGCCGAACGCCTCTTCACCCCCGCCGAGCGCGCCTACTGCGATGGCCATGCCGACCCGGCCCCGCATTACGCCGCTCGCTTTGCGGCAAAAGAGGCACTCGCCAAAGCGGTAGGACGACACTTGCGCTGGCAAGAAGTCGAGGTCATCTCCGACTTCGGCGGCCGGCCCTGCCTCCGGCTCTACGGGCAGTCCTCCCAATGGGCCGGCGTCCACCGCGGCGTCACGTTTTTGCTCTCGCTCTCCCACAGCCGCGACAACGCGGTCGCCGCCGTCATCATGCTCTCCCCGCCGCCCTCTCTCCCCGAGGACGAGCCCTACCAGAGGGTGATCGTATGAAGATCCTTACCGCCGCTCAGATGCGCTACCTCGACCGCACCGCGCAGGACCACGGGATCCCCGGCGCGATTCTCATGGAACGCGCCGGCCGCGCCGTCGCCGAGGCCGCGCTGCGTCTGGTAGAAGGGGAGGAGGGGCCGATCGTGATCATCTGCGGCCGCGGCAACAACGGCGGCGATGGCTTCGTCGCCGCCCGCCATCTCATTCACATGGGCCTCGACGTGCAAGTCTTCCTCGCCGCGAGAGCCGACGACGTCTCCGGCGACGCCCGGACCAACCTCCTCCGCCTCCCCGAGGTCGGCCTGGAGGCCATCGAGCTCACCGACCCCGCCCCCGTCGCCGCGGCCTGTCAGAACGCGTCACTGATTGTGGACGCCCTCCTCGGCACCGGCCTTTCCGGCGAAGTCCGCGGCCTCGTCGCCGACCTCATCCGCGTGATGAACGACTCCGCCCGCGCCATTCTCGCCGTGGACCTCCCCTCCGGCCTCGACTCCGACACCGGCGCGATCCTTGGCGTGGCCGTCAGAGCGCGCGAGACCGTCACCCTGGGCCTCCCCAAGCTCGGCCTCTACCTCTACCCCGGTCAGGATCTCGCCGGCGACATCACCGTCGCCGATCTCGGCTTCCCCGCCGACCTCGTCGCGGCCACGCCCTCCGCCGCCGAACTCACCGAACCGGACTGGGTCGGCCGCCAGATCCCTCGCCGCGACCGCAGCGCAAACAAGGGCGACTTCGGCCGCGTGCTCATCGTCGCCGGCTCCGTCGGAATGACCGGCGCCGCCTGCCTCGCCGCGCAAGCCGCCCTGCGCGCCGGCGCGGGGCTGGTCTACGTCGGGTGCCCGGCCAGCCTCAACGACATCCTCGAGGTCAAGCTCACCGAGGCCATCACGATCCCCCTGCCGGAGACGGAAGAGCGTACCCTCCATCCCTCCGCGCGCGACCGCGTTCTCACTCTGGCTGACTCCATGGACGTTCTCGCCATCGGCCCCGGCCTCTCCCGCCACCCGGGGACGGCCCAACTCGTTCGCGACCTGGTCGCGCGCTGCCCCAAGCCTTTCGTCCTCGACGCCGACGGCCTCAACGCGGTGGCCGAAGACACCTCCGTTCTCACCGGCGATCACGCCCCCGCGGTTCTCACCCCCCACCCCGGCGAGCTCGCCCGCCTGCTCGGCGCCTCCGTGTCTGAGGTCCAAGCCCATCGCGCCGAGCTTGCGAGGAAAGCCGCGCAAATATTCCGCTCTGTGCTAGTATTGAAAGGAGCCTATTCGCTCAGTGTCGAAGACAATCAGAGGCTGATGGTGAACCCTACCGGCAACCCCGGCCTCGCCACGGGCGGGACGGGGGACGTGCTCACGGGGATCATCGCCAGCCTGATCGGCCAGGGCCTTACGCCATTCATCGCAGCCGCAGCCGGCGCCTATGTGCACGGTTTGGCCGGAGACATTGTCGCAGACCGCCTGGGCCACGTAAGCCTTATCGCCGGGGACTTGCTTGCTGCTTTGCCCGAGTCCCTCCTTCACGTCATGACCGGCGGAAGAGGCGAGCGTCGCGTTCGTGACTAATGCTCGGAGGGTCTGGCAGTGTCATTTGGGCTTTCAGATTTCGCCCAGGCCGTGGTGTCGGCCATCCTCTTGGTCGGCATCATCGTCATGTATCTGTGCCGCTTCGCCCAGGCCCGGCGCTGGCTCCCCCTCGCCCTCGCCGTCTGCCTGATTGACCAGGTCTTCAAGGTCTACGTGATCTCCCACCAGTGCGACCGCCGCCACCTCTCTCTCTGGCATGGTGCGATCAAGATTACCTATTTCCAGAACTACGAGCAAGGATTCGGTGGAGGCCTCTCCTATCTCTTCTTCCTCACCGCCGTCTGCGTGCTCGCGCTGCTGTTCGTCTACTATCGCCTCGACCAGACCAGCTATCGCATGTCCCGCCTCGCGGAGGTCGGCTTCGGCATCATGATCGGCGGCTACCTCGGCATTCTTCTCGACCGGATCTTGCTCGGCGGCGTGATAGACTTCCTCGAGTTCGGGCGCAACAGCGCCTTCGTCTACAACCTCGCCGACTTCGCCGTCATCGCCGGCCTGGGACTGCTCGCCCTGCGCGTCATCAAGTTCCTCCTCGAGCCTATCGAGTGGACGAAGTACCCGCTCGAGAGCGTGCGGCATGAAGGTTGACCCGGAGGCCCTCGGGAAGCGCATCGCCCAGCGCTACATCCTCCGCGGCGTTCGCCCCAACGCGCGGGAACTCGCGGAGCAACTTGGGGTGAAGATCATCGTCGAGGACCATCCACCCCAGGCCCAGCCCGGCCTCCGCGCCGAATATCGCCACGAGCCGCCCCAGATCATCCTCTACCGCGACCCGCTCGAACTGCTCTCCGGGACCATGCACGCCCACCAGCGCTTCGACCTCCTCGCCTGCAGCCTCGAGGACGTCCACCTCGCCCACGAACTCTTCCATCACCTCGAGTTCGGCGGCGCCTTCGGCCCCCTCCGCCCCGACGAAATCGAAACCGCCGCCCACGCCTTCGCCCAGGAACTCTGCGACCTCACCTTCCACCCCACCGAACTCACTGACCTTTGACTCCCTGAGACAACGTCAGCCAGGATAGCTCTCAAGCAGAAACTGATGCAGCAACACGGGGCTATGCGCCCTCAGTCGCCTGTGAGTTGCCGCGGCGGGGAAGAGGGCGGGGGTTATCCCTTTTCGCTTTGTGCCAAAAACGCGACATTGAGCGTATGCTGGCTGTGTTAGCATCCCCACCGATGGCATCTGGACCCAGGCCGTTGGCTCTGGAGGGCAGGTATGGGCGATGCGCATTATCCGCTGTTGACGCTGAAGAAGGCGGAGTTCTCGGGTCCCCTCGCTGGTCTTGCCGCCGAGCAGTTCAAGAACGATGTCAGGGCGCGCGCGCTCTTGGCCTTATCGCGTCTCGCGCCCGGTGAGATCAACTTACTTGGCCTGCGGGCGGAACTGGGCCCGTCGGGCGAGTTCTGCTCCCGCGCCACGGGACTGCTCGCCCGGAGCCTGGGTCGCAAGGTGGCCAGGGACATGAACCGCGCGGTGCTCCGCAAGGGGGAGCCGCTGCTGCGGCGCGGCGATCATCTCATCTACACCCTCTACCAGCCTCCCATCCCCTCGGCCCCGGCGATGAAGGTGCTCGCCAGCCGCCTGGTGCTGACGAAGACCGGCCGGCCCCTGCCCGCGACGCATACCATGCAGATCACCTCGGCCTGCCAGTGCGACTGCGTGCACTGCTCCGCTGCCCGCCACCGCCAGCCCGGCCAGGCCGAACTGACCACGGAGGAGTGCAAGGCTCTGATCCGCCAGTCCGAGGCGTTGGGCGTGGTGAACGTCGTGTTCACCGGCGGGGAGCCGATGCTGCGGCGCGATCTCTACGATCTCATCTCCTTCGTGGACAAGCGCGAGGCCATCTGCACGATGTTCACCAACGGGATGCTGCTGACTGAGGAGAACGTGAGGCGGCTGCAGGAGGCGGGGCTGTTCTCGCTGATGGTCTCCCTCGACGCTCCCGACCCGGCCGAGCACAACCGGATGCGCCGGGCCGAGCGCTGCTGGGAGCGGGCCACCGAGGGCGTTCAGCGTTGCCTGGAGGCCGGGCTGCTGTGCGGGATCTCCACTTACGCCACCCCGGAGCGGCTCCGCAACGGGCAGGTGATGGAGATGGTCGAGTTGGCGCGGAGCCTGCGGGCGCACGAGATCACCGTCTTCGACGTGGTGCCGACCGGGAGGCTGCTGCGCGAGGACGAGAGCGCGCTGCTCACGGAGGAGGACAAGGCGGCGCTGTGCGTGCTGGAGGAGGAGATCAACGCGCGGCCGGGCTATCCCCACGTGATCACCCAGGCCCACGTGAACGGCCCCACCGGCGCGGGGTGCTACGCGGCCTGGCTCCAGTTCTACACCACCGCCTATGGCGACCTGATGCCGTGCGACTTCACGCCGCTCTCCTTCGGGAATGTCCGGGCCGAGCCACTGCGCGCGATCTGGGAGCGGATGACCTCCCACTCGGCCTATTGCGCGCGGAGCAATCACTGCCGGATGCAGGACCGCGCGTTCCGACGGGAGTGGATTGACCGCATTCCCGCGCGCGGGCCGTTCCCACACCCGGTCGCGTCGCTCGAACGAGTCGTCGCGGGCGTGACCGAGGTCCCCGAGGACGGGTTCCCGCTGCGCTCGTCGGTCGGCATCCGCGCCTGAAAGAGCGGTCCGCGCGCGCGTCGCGGCGCTGGTTTGCGCGTGGAGGGCAGGGGCTGCCTTGTGTGTCTCCCTGCGGCCCAGTGTGGTATCCTGAGGAAAGACTCCGCGGGAGTGTGGCGAAGGAGCGAGAGGGGACAGCCGTAGGGGAGGCACGCGTTGGTCTGTCGGCTGTGCGGCGCGGCGAGTTTTTGCCATACTCGAACTGAGAAAGGCAGAA
>CAZUGW010000236.1:2397-5585 GCA_964620055.1 uncultured bacterium | reverse complement strand
AGCGCGGAGGAGAACCAGGTGTCGAGGGTGTCCTCATCCTGCCTCACCTCCCCGCCGCATATCTCACAACGCGCCGGCGCCTCCGCCTGCACCATCACGTGGCCGCACGCCGCGCAGGTATAGACCGGGATGCGGTGCCCCCACCAGATCTGCCGGGAGATGTTCCAGTCTCGCAGGTTCTCCAGCCAGTTGATGGTGTAGCCGCGAAAGCGATCCGGCAGGTACTTCACCTGCGGGTCGTCCCCCTGGATCACCTCCATCGCCATTCGCGCCAGTTCCTTCATCTGCAAGAACCACTGCTCGGAGAGCAGCGGCTCCAGCACCGTGTGACAGCGGTCGTGCTGACCCACCTGGTACTCGTGGTCATCCTCCTGCACCAGCAGGCCCTGGGCCTTCAGGTCCTCCAGCACGCGCTTGCGCGCCTCGTAGCGATCCAGGCCCGCGTACTGCTTCGCCTCCTCGGTCATGCGGCCGTCGGTGCCGATCACCACCACCGCCGGCAACTGGTTGCGTTGCCCGGCCTCGAAATCGTTCAGGTCGTGCGCCGGGGTGACCTTCACCGCGCCGGTGCCCATCTCCGGGTCCACCAGAATATCGTCAGTGATGATCGGGATCTCGCGGTTCATCAGCGGCAGCCGCACCCGCTTGCCATGCAGATGCAGATAGCGCGCGTCCCCGGAGTTCACCGCCACCGCGGTGTCGCCGAGCATGGTCTCAGGGCGGGTAGTGGCCACGATCACGTAGCCCTCCTCGCCCACGAGCGGATACTTGATATGCCAGAAGTGCCCGGAATGGGTGACGTGCTCCACCTCCAGGTCGGAGACGGTGGAGGCGCACGTCGGGCACCAGTTCACCACCCGGTGGCCGCGATAGATCCACCCGCGCTGGTAGAAGTGCACGAACGCGGTGAGCACCGCGCGGTAGTAGGCCTCGTCCAACGTAAACCGGGTGCGATCCCAATCATAGGAGCAGCCGAGGGCCTTCAACTGCTCGATGATCTGCCCGCCGTAGTGCCGCGTCCACTCCCAGCATCGCTCCAGGAACCTCTCCCGCCCCAGGTCATAGCGCGTCAGCCCTTCGCCCGCGAGTTGCTGCTCCACCTTCATGTTCGTCGAGATCGCGGCGTGATCCGTCCCCGGCACCACTAGCACGCGATCGCCCTTCAGCCGCCGCCACCGCGCCACGCAATCGTGGAGGCTGTGCTGCAAGGCATGACCCATGTGCAGGGTGCCGGTCACGTTTGGCGGCGGAATGGTGATGCAGAAAGCGCCCGCGCCCGGCCGCCGCTCTTTGGACGGGAGTTGGAAGTACCCGCGCTCCAGCCAGAACGCGTACCACTTCTTCTCCACGTCATGCGGCTCATAGGCCTTCGCCAATTCCGTTCGTGCCATGCGCTATCCTCAGCCACCTTTGGCAGGATTCCGACTCTTCGACTCCTCGACTCTTCGCCTCTTCGATGAGAAAAGCCCTCCCGTCCAAGGACGAGAGAGCTTCCCGTGGTGCCACCTTGCTTCCCCACCATTAAGATGAGGCGCTTCGCGCTAACGGGCGTATCCCGGGGTCCGCGTGAGACGGGCCCAGCTCCGAGGCGACCTTCCCTACTCCGTGTCCGGCGCGTCTCTCAGCCTGCGAACGCGCCTCTCTGCAGGCCGGTGGCAGGTACTCCTCCCCATCACAGCCGTTTCGATACCATTTGTCGAGAGGATGATAACACACCGCTCCCCTCGCGGCAAGCGTGAGAGCAGACGAACTACGCGTCGCTGGATCTGACGTCGGCAATCGCCCACCACGCCCACAGCGACGCGACGAGAGTGAGCACGCCGGTCCACGCGAACACCCAACGAATGTGAACGAAGGCCGCGATGAATCCGCCGATGAGCGGGCCGATGGATCCTGCCAGCGAACGGGCGCTGGCCAGCACGCCGTAGGCGCTGCCGTAGCGAGAGCGCGGCAGGGAGTGAGCGACGAGGGTGGAGGTAGTGGGGTTCACCGCCGCGCCCAGTGACATGGCGCAGAGGCGCAGGAGGAAGAACTGGGCGTAGCTGAGGACGAAGGCGTGCAGGCCGAGGAACACCCCGCAGACGCCGGTCGCCGCGACCAGCACGCGCTTGTGCCCAATCCGGTCGCCGAGCTTGCCGTAGATGGGGGCGGTAACGGTCTGCATCAACCCGCCCCCGAGCATCATGTACGCGGCATAGGCGGCCACCTTGTTCAGCGGCACGCCGATGGCCTGCACGAACAGCGTCATGATGGGCCACATCGTGGACCAGCCGAAGAAGATCACGAAGGCCATCACCCACAGGGCCTGCAACTGCCGGTTCCCCGCCAGCGGGCGCAGGTCGCGGGTGATCGCGGCCCCGAGGCCGACCCGCTCGGTCCGCTCGGGCTTCACGAACCGTTCCTGCACGAACAGCCACACCGTGATCGCGCCGATGAGCGCGAAGGAGGCCTGGATCAGGAACGTGGGGCGCGGTCCGATCAGCCCCGCGAGAAACTGCCCCACCACCGGGCCGAAGAGAAAGCCCGCCGTCATGGACGTAGTCAGCTTCCCCATCGCTTCGCCCATCCGCTCCCGCGGCGTGGCGGAGGCGACCAGGGCCTGTCCCACCACGACGCCCGATCCCAGCACCCCCGCCGCGATCCCCAGCAGCAGCAGCGTGACCGGCGTATGGGCGAAGGCCCACAGCGAGCGCAGCAGCGACGTGAACACCACGCTCACGATCACCACCGACTTGCGGCCGTGCCGGTCGGCGTAGAGGCCCCAGATCGGCTGCGCCGCGAACATGCCTGCCGACGGCAGTGCGATTAGCAGGCCCATCCAGTACTCGGCCTGCCTGAGCGTGAGGTGCATGTCCTGCTGTAGAAACACCGGGACGAAGGCCGAGCCCAACGTCCACTCCAGGAAGACGAAGAACATGGCCAGCCACATGGTGTACATCATGCGACGCCAATGCGCGTCATCGTGGGGCGGATCGGCCGGGAGGTCGGGTTGCTGCATGATCTCCGGGTTCGACCTGGGGAGGGGAACGTCCTACAGACCGATCCAAGGGCCGCTTGGACTTGCGTACGCGGCGGCCGTGCCGGACGAGGATGAGCCTGCAAGCAAGCAAGGCGAGCCTCCTTCTTGACAGGAGACATTTGGGGGCCCAAGATGCACAGCAAGCCCGCCCAGCCCTGCACTAAGGGTG
>CAZUGW010000236.1:0-2387 GCA_964620055.1 uncultured bacterium | reverse complement strand
ATGTGAACCAGGAGCACTCACCGACGACTCCTGAGGAGCGAGTTAGCGTGAGGGTAAGGAATGTCGCCAGATCCAAGAGCGAAGTTCGCACTGACGGGATTCTGCGCGCTGCCCTTGCGAAGAGAGGGTACCGGGTCGAGCGGAACATGAGGGTGAGTGACGTCGTCGAGTTCCAGGGGCAGGAACTCACTGAACGGGAGATGCACTGCTACCGGACAATGCATTTCGACTTCACGATTACCCAGGGGGATTGCCCTCGGTTTGTCGTTGAGTTCGACGGGCCGCATCACATGCTGAACTCGACCGTGGCTCATCTGGACGCTGTGAAGAATGATCTCTGTCACAGGGTCGAACTGCCCATACTCAGAGTGTCGTCCCGCGAGCTAGAGCAGAACGAGAGGGTCTCGCTGCTAGCATGGATGCTCGAAAGGTGGACTGCGTGGCAGACGGAAGGCCCGGTGCTCCAGCGAGAGGTGAACGCGGAGCGGGGCCGGTTGCTCCGAGCTGGCATGCATCCGGGCGAAGTGACAGACCCCAGCTTTGCATCGGCAGAGTTCTACTTCGACCTAAACCATCCGTATCCGGCTGTGCTGACGGTGGCCACCCGCCTGCACCGGCTTGGGATAATCACTTTGCACGCAGGCGATGATCTTGTGGCACGGCTAGCGGCGTCTAGGGTACCAGGACACCTAGCTCAGTGCATCGCCCTGCCAGCGGGCGAGGGACCTGAGGGCGCTGCCTCACGCTACGTCGACTACGAAGCTGAGGTGAGACGATGGCAGCCAGGACAGACAAGCATCGATCTCGCCAAAGAGCCTATCCTCTACACGACTAGTGAGCGCGTCGTGTGGCGGTGGGCACTTCCCATCGGATGGGAGGCGCCGTCGGTCCTCGCGTCAGAGCCGGATGTCGCGCGATTTGAGGACCGAGTGGAGTGGTGGATCAAGGCGATGGGGTATCTATGGACCTGCGACCTCCCCGGGGCACCAAGCCATCAGGTTGCGGAGGGGTTGGCAGAATACCTGGTCCTCCGGAACGTCGAACAGTGGGCTCTGCAGAACCGAGACGGAGCAGGTAGCTGCACCCTCGCGCCGGGATAAGAGACCTGAGGCAGATATGTGAGCGTCCCCATCTGCTCCACCTCCTACAGCCCCACCCACGGCCGCTTGCACTTGCGCACGCGGCGGCCCACCTGCTCAGCAACCGACACCTCCCGCGGCGCCTCCACCGCAGGCGCGGCTTTGCGGTATCGGCTGCGCCGCGCGGGGCCGCGCTGATCGAGGGCGGGGACGAAGGGTTCGCGGTCGAGCAGAACGTGCAGCAGCACCAACGCCGCGTCCTTGTCCGGGATGGGGTAGCCGCGGCTGAGGTCGAGGTCGTCGTGCTGCGCCGGGAGCGTGACCGCGAGGCCGACGCAGGAGGGGCAGCCGTCCTCGCACTGACAGGAGGAGATGGTGGTTAGGCAGTGCTGGAGCAACGTGTCGAACAGCTCGTAGCCCTTCTCCGCGAACCCCAACCCCCGCGGGTAGCGGTCATAGAGAAACATGGTGGGCGTGCCGAAGTTGCTCGACTCCACCAGGCCGCCCACGTCCAGCCGGTCGCACATGGCCACGAGCGGGAGCATGTTGACCGCCACGTTGCGAATCCCCACCAGCCCCTCGACCGCCTTGAGGCCGAACGTCGCCGGGAGCGCCAGCGCCTCGGGCGAGGGCAGGAACCAGCAGGAGGTGGTCTCCAGGCACTGCGCCGGCAAGTCGAGGCGGGTGTAGCCGATGTTCTCCTGGGTATAGAACTTGATCTTCTTGAAGGCCGCGGTGCGCCAACTCACCACCGCGTCGCCGAAATGCGCCCGGCCGTGGGCCACCTCCTTCGCCGCGGCCACGTCGCCCGCGCGAATCTGCGAATCCAGCACCGCCTGGGTGTAGTAGTCCACCTCCATGCGCTCGACATAAGCCGCCCGCGCCTCCAGGTCCAGCTTGCGGACGACATAGGTGTCCGCTTCGTGCAGGTAGACGCCGCCGGGATAGACCGCCTCGGGCGCGGCGATGGAATCCACCGTGCCGATCACCTTGTTGTCGTTCGCGATATCCATGATGGCATAGGTGGCGTCGGAGATGGAACGCAGATTCACCTCGGCCGCGGCGAAGTCCGGGCTCGACCAATAGTAGGCGCCGTCCAGTCCCTTCAGCTTCTTGCTCTCCTCGAGAATGCGGAGGAGGGCCCCGCTCTGCGGGCCGAACATCGCCAGGTCCTCCTCCCGCAGGGGCAACTCGAAGGCCGCGCACTGGAGATGTCCCGCCAGCAGATACGGGTTCTGCGGGTCCACCACCGCGTGCTCCGGCGAGCGCCCGAAGATGAACTCCGGCCGCTGCATGATGTACTGGTCC
>CAZUGW010000235.1:0-5589 GCA_964620055.1 uncultured bacterium | reverse complement strand
TCAACCAGAAGCAGATGGGGGCCTACTACACCAAGGAGGACATCACCGGCTACATCAGCCAGAACACCGTCCTCCCCTTCCTGCTGGACGCGGCGAAACGCGATTGCAAGGTGGCCTTCGAGGGCGAGTCCTCGGTGTGGCGGCTCCTCCAGCAGGACCCTGACCGCTATCTCTATCCTGCGATGCGCCGCGGCGTCATTGACGAGAATGGTGAAGTCCTCCCCGAGTCCGCCCTGCCGGAGTTCGTGCGGGTCGGCATGCACGACCCCAAGGCCCGCATGTTCGACCGGCGCTACAACCTTGGGGCAGCGATGATCTCCGACGGGGAGGGCAACAACCTCGCGCTCCCGACCGAGACGTGGCGGGAGTACGTCTGTCGCCGGCAGCGCTGCCTGGAGCTGCGCGCCAAACTCGCCGCGGGCGAGGTGCGCGAGGTCAACGACCTCATCACCTACAACCTCGATATCCGCCAGTTCGTCCAGGACGCCATCGAGGGCGCGGAGAGCCCTGACCAGTTGCTCGCCTTCTGGCGGGCCATCGCCGGGCGGATGCCCCAGCAGTCCAACGAGCGCTTCCGGCCGGGGGTCACCATTCTCGATCCCACCTGCGGCTCCGGCGCGTTTCTGTTTGCCGCGCTGAACCTGCTGGAGCCGCTCTACCAGGCTTGCCTGGAACGCATGGCCGCCTTTCTCGCGGACCTGGGTGACGACCCGCGGCGGGGCCGGCTGCGCTGGCCGAAGGAGTTCGCCGCCCTCCTGCAGCGCGAACAGGAGCACCCCAACCCGCGCTACTTCATCCTCAAGACGATCATCCTCCACAACCTCTTCGGCGTGGACCTCATGGAGGAGGCGGTGGAGGTCTGCAAGCTCCGCCTCTTCCTCAAGTTGGTGGCGCAGATAGAGTCGCTCGAACACCTCGAACCCCTCCCCGACATTGACTTCAACATCCGCGCCGGAAACACGTTGGTAGGGTACGCGAGACTCGAGGACATCCGCCGCGGGCAGAGGACGTTGGACTTCGAGGACGTGCTGGCCCAGGTCGAACGAAGGGCCGCCGAGGTGGGCGAGCTCTTCACCCTCTTCCGCCAGCAGCAGACCGAGCTTGGCGGCGAGGTAACTGCCGCCGACAAGGACGCGCTGCGCGCGGCCCTCAGACCCCTGGAGGACGAGCTCAACCGCTACCTAGCAATCGAATATGGCGTGGATGTAGGCGAGTACGGTGTGGACCTCAGGCGGAAGAAGGGCTTCGAAGACTGGCGGAAGTCACACGAGCCGTTCCACTGGTTAGTTGAGTTCTACGGCATCATGAAGCGCGGCGGGTTTGATGTCATCATCGGGAATCCACCCTATAAAGACCTCCGCGACGAGGTCGAGTACCATACCGTCGGCTACGCCACCGCGCGCTGTCGTAATCTCTATCCGATGTTCGTCGAACGTGCGCTGGGGCTGTCCGCTGGTCTCGGCCGCCAGGGGTTCATCACTCCGATATCATCTGTGACGACAGAGGGCTATCTTCCGCTGCAGGAGGTCATGTTCGGCTACCCAGGTCACTGGAGTTCCTTTGACGACCGACCCAGCCGTCTCTTTGATGGTCTGGACCATATCCAGCTCACGATCAGCCTCATTCAGACCGGCACCCATGCCGCCCCGTTGCTTCATGCCTCCCAGTGTGCACGATGGTCGGCACCGGAGCGCGCTGCTCTCTTCCAGTTGGTGCGCTACGCGCCAGTGCATAACAAGTATCTCCGTGGCTGCATTCCCAAGAAGAGCCTGCCGGTCGAGGACCGGGTACTGCAGAGACTCCTATTAATCAAGCATAAGTTAGGTCAGCAACTAACAGTGAATGGAGCCGATTGCGTCTACTATTCTAGGAAGATACACGCCTTTCTGCAGGTTGTGGACTTTGTCCCTGAGGTCTACGACGGAACAGGCAAGAAGAGACCGCCGACCGAACTCAAGCCCCTAACGTTTGGCTCACAGGACCAAGCGCACGTGGCTCTGTGTGTCTTGAACTCCACGCTGTTCCGCTGGTACATCAACGTGTTCACCGACTGCCGTCACGTCAACAGGCGAGAGATTGACGCGTTCCCGGTAGGTCTCGCGGCCCTTGCTGAAGCAGATCCCGAAACCTGGCGTATGCTATCGCGGCGACTGAGCCAGGCCCTACGAGCTACAGCAGAGTACCGCGAGATGCGGTTCTCCGGCGAGCAGCTGCGGGTGCAGTGCATCATCCCCAAGTACGCCAAGCCCATCATTGACGAGATTGACTGCGTGCTGGCGAAGCACTACGGGTTCACCGACGAGGAGCTGGACTTCATCATCAACTACGACCTCAAGTACCGGATGGGGCGGGGGACGGATAGCGGCGGGGAGAACGGGTAGGACAGAAGGGTGCGGAGTCGCTATAATACCTGTAGGATACCCCGGTGGAGGATACTGTGGCGGACCTACGAGAGCTTGTGGAAAGCAAACGGGACGAGATCCTTCGCATCGCCCGAGCACACGGCGCGCGAAACGTGCGCATTTTCGGCTCGGCCGCCCGCGGTGACGCGGACGAGACGAGCGACGTGGACTTCCTGGTCGAGTTCGCGCCGGGGACCAGTCTGTTGCAGCATGGTGCGATGATCGCCGAACTGGAGGAACTGCTCGGCCGCAAGGTGGATGTGGCCCCTGAGAAGACGCTTCGGGAACGAGTCCGAGACAGAGTCCTGCGGGAGGCCGTGCCTCTATGAGAGACGACCGAGCCAGACTGCTCGACATTTCGGAGGCAATCGAAAAGATCGCGCGCTATTCCAGCATTGACCAGGACCGCTTCGCTCGCGATGAGCTTATCCAGACCTGGATGGTGTACCACGTCCAGGTCATCGGGGAAGCCGTCACGCAACTCTCGGACGAGCTGCGCGCCCGGCATCCTGACATCCCCTGGCGCGCGATAGCCGCAATGAGACACGCCCTTGTCCACGCCTACTTCCGCGTCGACCTCGATGAGGTGTGGAGCGTCGTGCAGAACGACCTTCCGGGCCTGAAGACCCGTATTCAGGAGATATTGAGTCGCGAATCCGATTAGCCGGAGCGGTGTGGAGGCTGCTCTAGCCGGGGCGCGGCTTCTCCGCAGGAGGCGGTCTTGCTTCGGGGGGCCTTGTAGTGGAAGGCTCCTCCGCGGGCCGCGGCGCGAACCCCTTCGAAGGCCGAAGAGGTCGAGGCGTTCTCTTTGACGGCCTTCAGGACGGACTGCTTCTGCAGGTATGGATTTGCGCGCGCCAGCGAAGCCATGCGTTCACCTCATTCGCTCACCATTATACCTCGCACTGCATGTGATGTCATGCCCGAGACGTGCCGACAAAGCACTGAGATCGTCGTCGTAGCGCAGGGAGAGACCCGCTACCCCGCGGCCGCCATGGCGCTCCTCGGCGAGGGCTCTCCGAAACGCATCTACGCCATCGGGAACCTCGACCTCCTCGCCCAGCCGCTCCTCGGCCTCTTCTGCTCCTCCAAGTGCCCTGGGAGCGTGATCCTGCAGACCTACGACGCCGTCTGCGCCCTTCGCGACGCCGGCGTCGCGATCATCAGCGGCTTCCACTCACCCATCGAAAAGGAGTGCCTCCGGCTCCTCCTCCGTGGTACCCAGCCCATCGTCATCTGCCCCGCGCGCAGCATCGCGCGCATGCGCATCCCGACCGAGTGGAGAGCGCCTATTGCCGCCGCCCGGCTCCTCGTTCTCTCCCCCTTCGACTCCAGACACCCGCGTATCACCGCCGACACCGCAGCCTACCGCAATCGCTTCGCCGCCGCCCTCGCCAGTCGGGTGCTCATCCCCCACGCCGCGCCAGGGAGCAAGACGGAGGCGTTCGCGCGGGAGGTGGAGGGTTGGGGGAAGACGTTCGTCACGCTCGACCAAGTGTCCGGTCTGAAGGGAATCCCCGGTCCCTCAGGGAAGGTATAGCTTGGAGGCACCTTAGTGACAGAGGGGAAGTACGCGCTTGCTGTAGATCGCACGGAGTTCGTGAAGGCATTGAAGGACATCGCGAAGTTCAAGCGCCGCGGCGGAGGCTTCGTCCGATTCTCCTATGCCGACGGCGAGCTAGCTTTCGCCATGCCCAACGTCACCATCCGCGTCACCGCCAAGGGAACCTGGCCCACCGAAGTGACCATGACCGGTGGGTGGGTGAAGGTCATGGCCAGGGTACCGCCCGAACACGACCCCGTGCCCGTGACCTTCGATGGCGCGCGAGTGACCATCGGAACCACAGTGATACCGGCAAGCGCCCCCGGGGGCGCTTGCCCCGACGCATCTCCCAGGCGTGTCGCTCCCCAGGAAGAAACGGGGCCGATAGTGCTGCCGCAGGCCGCGCCAGACACGTTCGACGCGCTCCTGAGTGATGTCGCCGCCGAACGAGAGGCGATCCTCGGGGAGGCAAATGAGGCCTTCAGCCAAGGCGACCTGCGAGCGGCGGGGGCGCTCGGAAACCGGGCGAGAGAGATTGCCAAGCTTCTCACCAGGCTATGTGCGCTCCACAGGGAGTGGAAGCGACTCCTTTCCAAGCCAGCCGAGTTGCCATAGGGGGCGCGGCTTGATGACCGAGAGGCGCTGACGCAATGGCGCACGGCCGGATGTAACGACGCCCCAAGGAGGGATGAGGGAGGTGGCCAAAGTCACATGTCCGCAGTGCCGCGGAACCGGACGGGTGCCCGTGACCTACGATGGCCGGCGCACCACCGTCATCCCCGCGGTGCGGGCGAAGTGACGACGGCCTCACGCAATGACCGACAAGTTTGATGACCTGCCTGAATATGCGGAGGCGATCTTCACCGCCTCGGATACCCCGCGGGATGCGTTGCCGCGAAAGTGGGGCAGGACCTGGGATAAGGCGCGGTGCGCCGAGTATCATATCCTGTTCGCGGAGGACGAATACGTGGCCGCGCTGTTACCCGGAGGCCGGTAATGCGTCAAGACAACTGCCAGCCCACATTGTGGAGTTCTAACGATGTCCAGGTCACGGCGGCGGAAGCCGCGCTGCTCCACTTCGCCTCGGCGTATCGAGCCGGGCTGCGCGAAGCGGACAGCAACAAGCCATTGGTCCGGTGGATGGACGAGCACAGTTATGCCTGTATCTTGCTGTGCGAGGAGCACGGCGAGGCGTTGACCGAAGCGTCGGTTGCCGCGTTGCAGAAGTGCCAGGACGATGTGGCCGCCAGGCCCATGTTGTATGACATGCAGCCGTGGAACATGGCGCTGCACGCGCTGGGGAAGGCGCCATACGCGCTGGAGGGCGTGGTTGGCAATCTTACCAACGGAGGCTCCGACATCCGGGCCTTCATGTTCGAGATCGGGTGGTTCGTGAGGCGCAGACTGCCGGTGGAGAAGACGACCGAGAGGCTACTACAGAATGTCGCCGACACGCTTGGGCACTGGAAGATGTCGCTCGGCCTGTACTCATACTTGTTCGAGACAGAGGAGCAGTTCTGGGCGTTTGCGGATGCCTACCAACCGGACCACCGCTTCAACGACCAGTATCGGGACCGGCTCCAGACGGTGCGTGACACCGGACTCAGCCTGTGCCGCTACCACTTCGCGCTCCTTGAATCGAAC
>CAZUGW010000234.1:0-5590 GCA_964620055.1 uncultured bacterium | reverse complement strand
TCTATGATGGACAGCAGCACACCGAGGTAATTACGCCCATGCCGGCAAGCCTGCTCACCGACCAGGACTTCACCTCAGTGGGCGGGCCGATCACCGCGAAGCTGTCCGTGCTCCTGCAGGCCATGCCGGAAATGGGAATCCGGGAGTGGCGGGCGAAGACCCTCCTGCGCGGGTCGTGGAACGTGGCCGAGGCGTCGGGCGAGGCCACCACGGAGATGTCCGCGGAGGGCTTCCCCTACTCTGAGGGCGATCCCATCAGAATCCGCGTGGAGACCGACGAAACGACAGGCCTACCGCGAACCCTCACGCTCAGCAAGCTGCGGGGAGGCAAGTGGGCAGAGGTGAGCCTGGCAAAGTTCGAATGGAACCGCGACCTCCCCACCGCCGCCTACGAGTTCAAACCCCCCAAGGGCACGAAGGTCGTGGCAGACACCTGGTGGGGGGACTACGCCAACCGGACCCTGGCGACTGGGTCCACCCACGACTGGTCAGTCATCTTGCATGCGGTTAACACCAATGCCGACGGCGATCTCTTTCTCACCCTCTCGCGCCGGGCGCTCGACCAGGGCCGCATGGAGCCGGATCAAGACGTTCTGATGAAGGTGCAAGCCACCGACGACGCCGAGATCGCGTACGAGCAGACCGACTGCTACCAGAGCGTCCCCGGCCTGTGGGGCGGGTACTTCCGGGTGATCCTACGCCGCGGCCGCGACAACCCGCCCGCCATGACCGTGGACCTCGTGATCCGGCCCTACCCGGAGGGCGAGACCGCCGACGATGCGGTGACCTTCGAACGCATCGGCCTGCCACTGCCGGTGACGGAGGAGTAGGGGCACGACCTGTCGTGCCCTGGTTCGGGCGTCACGATACGTGGGCACGGCAGGTGGCTCTGCCACCCCCAGAGGGGCCGTGCCACTACGCCGTCGTATACACCGTCAAACTCATCGGCGACAGCACCTCCGCGTGCTCCATCGCTCCCCCGCTGACCGCGATCTCCCCCACCTCCTCGTGCTTGCGCACCGGATCGTTCACGATCTTGCGGACGCAGGCGCCGCTGACAGGAAAGCGGAGGAGCACGGGGGCGCAGTTCGCGTAGCTGTCGTTCACCACCAGCAGCGTGCGCGTGCCGTCGCCGTTTTCCACGGCCACTGCGTGGACCGTCTGCGGTGACGCGGGAGAACTGACCTCAGTGGCGAGGATCTTCGGCTGCCGGCCCACATAGCGCATCAGCGTCGCGTACGAATGATATGAATCGCGCACGGGTGCATCGCTGCCGTCGGCGGTGTTGATGAGCTGCCACCAGCCGTCTCGCGTCCCGGGGTTCAGCCAGGCCCAGCGCAGGATCGAGTCCGCACCGCGCGCCATCGCGCGCACTGCAAACTCCGCCTCCAGGAGCGCGTTATCGTGCCGCGCGATCCCCATGGGATCGCCCCATCGCCAGCCGTAATGGAACATGCCCAATTCGGTGATGAGGTACGGCTTGCCGCGGGCGTGGGCGTAATCGCACTCGACGCCTACGCGCTCGACGATGGTGTAGCTCACGGGGTCGCTCTGATTGGACGTGCTCGGCGCGTCCCAGTCGAAGTGGCTGTGATAGTGATGCACGCAATAGGCCTGAATGTGCGGATCGGGGTCCGCGCCGATCTCGAGCATGTGAGGCAGGGGGTTTGCGTGCGCGAGCAACGACGGCGTATCCGGCCCCATGCTGCCCACGTGCGCGAGACCCGCTTCGTCCAGCCCCTGCCGAATCGCGGCCAGCACCTCGACGTAGTGCGCGTGATCGTCAATCGGCGGCGGGGTAGCGCACTGCCCGCTGCCCCCCAACGGCTCGTTGAAGTGGTTATACCAACGCACCGCCTTGCAGCCCATCCCCTCCGCCACGTACTTCAGGTAGGGTACGACAAAGCGGTTGATATAGCCGTCCACGTCCTCCACCCCGAGCAGATACCCCAGCCCCCTCACTCCCCACGCATACGGCGCCTCCGGCCAGGGCCGGAACTGAAAGGCCTTCGGGATGTACCAGGAGTCCGCGATGATGCTCACTCCGCGCGGCTCGGCCCAGGCGTTGAGACGGCGGAGTTGGTCGAAGGACCAGTGGCCTGGCACGAAGTTGCCGCGTGCGTCGCACATCTCGAAGGCGCTCTGGCCGAACCGAATGAAGTTGGCGTTGAGCCAGGTGAGATGACCGAGGACGCGCTCCCAACGGTCGTCGTCCTCGGGCGACGGGTAGGTGGCCGCGTCGTAGGTCGAGAACCAGTTGAACCCCAGGCCCTCGGCCATGGTGTGGGTGACTTTGTCCGAGACGGTGATGGTGGCGCGGTTCGCCTCCGCATTGTTGAGCAGAAATGTGGGCACTGAGCTTCTCCGGAACCGAATGTCCTCTGCAAGTTCCCCGCTACCCGGCTTCGCCCCTCCTCACGCGGCGAGCGGCCCGCCCGAGGGCGGACCGCCCACAGATCGCACTCGCATGCCGCCCGGCCGTTAGGTCATCTCAACCACATCGGCGTGCAGCTTCACCACCCGCCACCCGTCGAGCAAAGTCACGAACGGCTCCGCGGTCAGCCCGCCCGAGGCCTGGCTCACCAGCTTCCCGCTCTTCGCCATCTCCTGGAGCAGCGCCCGGATGCGCACCCACTTGGGGTTCTCACTCGCCACCACCGAGCCCTTCGGCCCGCCCGAGTTGATGTTCCCCGAGAACTGCGGGTGGAACGTCCGATCGTGCAGCACCTCGAGGACGTAACCCGAGAGCGCGCCGCTGGTCTTCGCCACCAGCTTGCCGCTCGCCACCTCGCGTACCGACCACACCAGGCCCTCGATGATTCCCGCTCCCAGCCCCGAGATCTCCTGGCGGGGATCGTAGTGCATGAACGTGTTGGACACCTCCGTTGGCATCCGCACCGCGTCCCCCACGGCCACGGGCCCCGGTCCTTTGGCCGCGCGGGACTTCGGCGTCGGCTTGGCCTTCTTCGCTTTCTTCACCTTCTTCGTCGCTGGCATCTGGATGATTCCTTCTCTCCGACCGGACCCCGAAGCGGGTGCGGCCTGCTACCCCTCCCTCGTCTGGCCACTCTCCATCGCCTCGACGGCGAGAATGGCCCGCGCGAGGTCGGCGAGCTTCATATTCAACCTACTTGCTTCTTTCTGCAAATGCCGGTGCGCTTCCTGCTCGCCCCAGCCATGTCGCTCCATCAGCGCCCCCTTTGCCCGCGCCACCAGCTTCCTCGCCTCCAGGGCCTCGTTGAGTTGCTCCACCTGCGCCTGCAAGTCGCGCATCTCCCCGAACCGCTGCGCCGCCAACGACAGCGCCGCCTCGAGCTGCCCCACCGTCGCCGGCTTCAGCAGATAGGCCATGCCCCCGGCCCCCACCACCCCGTTCAACAAATCCTGGTCGAAAAAGCCGCTCAGGAAGATCACCGGCAGCGGCGCCTGTCGGGCGATCTCCCGCGCCGCCTCGATCCCGTCCATGTCCGGCATGTCAATGTCCATGATGATCGCCTGCGGCCGCACCTCCACCGCCAGCCGCACCGCCTCCCGCCCGTCCGCCGCCTCCGCCACCACCCGATGCCCCAGCGACTCGACCTGCTGCGCCAGCGCCGTCGCGACGGCGGTATCGTCCTCCGCGATCATCACTCGCAACGCCATTCACTCCCCTCCGTGCGGCCGCGGGAACGTCACTCGCACCCGCGCCCCGGCCTCATTCCACGCCGTCGCCTCGCCCCCGAGGTCTCGGCTCGCCATCCGCGTCACCAACCGCAGTCCCTGGCTTTTCGGCCGACTGAGATCGAACCCCGGCGGGAATCCGCACCCGTCGTCCCGCACCTCCAGCCACCCCTCCCCGCCTCCACCCGACAGGCCGACCGTGATCGCCCCGCTCCGGCCCCCCCAGAACCCGTGCTCCACCGCGTTCGCCGCCAACTCCGCCGCGATCATCGCCAGCACGGCCTCCTTCCGCCGGTCCAATGCTACGCCCCCGCCCTCCGCGCGTACCCGCACCCGCGCCCCCGCGCCCATCTGCTCCACGATCTGCCGCGCCACCGCCTCCAGCGTCTCCAACAGCGGCGCGCCCCTGGGATCATCATGGGTAAGCAGATCGTTCACCGCGGCCACCGCGACCAGCCGCGCGATGCTGCTCTGCAAGGCCTGTCGCGTCCGCGGGGAGTGCTCTACTTCGTACTGCGTCGAGAGCGCCCCGACCACGCTCTGCAACTGGTTCCGCAAGCGGTGGCGCACCTCATGCAGCCGATCCCGGCTGCTCTCCAGCTCGCGGGAGAGGCGGGTCACCCGTTCCGAATCCTCGCCCCCTGCCTGGGCCAGCACCTTCGCCACCAGTTGCCCCTGCAATACGCTCAACCGCGAGAGCAAGTCCCCTCCCGGGTCTAGCCCCAGTTCGCTCCACAGCCAATCTGTCTGCCTTCCCTCCATGCCTCCCCTCTTCGCTGTCCGATGGCTCGCCTCCTGCCATAGGGAACGGGCAGCCCTCTCTCGCCGGACTGCCCGATCATCTTCCCTTTGTGTCCTTGGTGTCCTTTGTGTCAGGGGCCGTTCGGCCGCTTACTTCAGCACCTCTTTCGCGATCACCGACGCGGCCTGCACGATCACGCCGAACTTACTCGCGTCCAGGCTCGCCCCGCCCACCAGCGCGCCGTCTATCTCGTGCTGCGACAGCAACTCGTGCGCGTTCGCGTCGGTCACGCTCCCCCCATACTGAATCCGCACTTTCTCCGCGGCCGCATCGCCGAACGCCTCCTTCACCGTCTGGCGAATCAGTCCGCACACCCGGTTCGCCTCCGGCGCCTCGCACGCCCGCCCCGTGCCGATGGCCCACACCGGCTCGTACGCGATCACCATGCTTCCCACTTGCTCCGCGGTCAGCCCCTCCAGCCCCGCGCGCACCTGCCCCGCGACCACGTCGTCCGTCCGCTCCGCCTCCCGCTCCGGCAGCATCTCCCCGCAGCACATGATCGGGACCAGCTCGTGCTTGAACGCGGCCTTCACCTTCAAGTTCACGCTATCATCGGTATCGCCAAACACGCGCAGGGCGTCCTCGCTGAGGGACTCATCCGGCTTGCCGAACCGCCCGCGCCGCTCCGAGTGGCCGACGATGGCGTAGGTGCATCCGAGATCCTTCACCATCACCGGGCTGATCATCCCCGTGAACGCGCCCGATTCCGCCCAGAACACATCCTGCGCGCCCAGCGCGATGGCCGTCCCGGCCAACTCGCGTCCCACGGGGTAGAGCGCGGTCGCCGGCGGACACACCGCCACGTCCACTCCCTCCAACCCGCGCACGCGGGGGACCAGCTCCTTCACCAGAGCCACCCCCTCGCCCGCCGTCTTGTTCATCTTCCAATTCCCGGCAATCAACGCAACCCGCGCCATTATTCAAGTAACCTCCATGCCTTTTCGTAGGGGCACGATATCTGTGTCCATCTGTGTCCATCTGTGTTCATCTGGGTTTCAACTGCTTCTTCTAGCATCACCACCCCTCGCGCTTCTCGTAAGGCAGCTCGCGCGGTTCGTCCCAATCCTCGCCCTCAAGAGCGCCGTAAAAGCGGCTCCAGTAAGTGGAGAAATGCCCAGCCGGTCCTTG
>CAZUGW010000233.1:2523-5609 GCA_964620055.1 uncultured bacterium | reverse complement strand
GGACGGCCGGAAAACGTGTTGTGGCGAGTCTTCCATACCACCGGTTGCAGGCATCCTCAGTTCCCTCCCTTGCGCGCGGTTCCGCAGACTTCGAGGATCTTAGCGCAGGCATTTTCATGCCTTTTCCTAATCCCGTGACAGCCCCCGATCTTTGCAAGAGCGATATACGCATCAGCCAATACCCAACTCGCAAACGCGGACCCACCAACCTGGTCAAGGGAGTGGACTATCGGGCGGCGGTGAGGCTGCTATGAACCTAACTCAACAGTATTGTGACTGTCCCTATTTCCCCTTATTTCCCCTAGGAAGTCAGGAACTGATCATCATGGCCACCAGCAACGCAATGGCGTACAACACGACAAGCCATCCGCATGTACGGACAACTCCCTTCCAGTACTCAAGGCGAGGCATCGTTTCGTGTTTTGAGTGGTCCCTAGCCCAGGACAATTCGCGCAGGAGCAGGAACACGAAAACCGCGGTCACAATCTCGAAGCTCGCCATGGATCGCAACCATTCAATTCCTCGGCATCTCAGCCCATGGATTACGGATGAGATGAGCAGATACGCCGTGAGTATCCCGGCGTATGCTGTGGCCCTAGGAATCCGCCTGCCACCAGGCAAACGCACGGCAGAATGAGCGCACTTCTCACAGGCTCTTCGCACTTGGGTCTTCCCTTTGGATGCTCTGCTGTTCCGCGGTCATCGTCTGGTATGCTCCTCACTATACAATGAAGGGGGGGCGGCCGCTGCCCACGAGGCTACCTCCCCTGCAGGCGTTGTACTGGAATGCTGCGTTACGCATGCATAGGCTGTACTTGGTTACGGCGTAGTAATTGCGGACATACCCCCAGCCCAGGTAGAGAGCCACATATTGGCAAGCACCCTCCCCTGCACCATAGAGCCTACTCTTGATATCGCCTCCGGCGCCAAAACCGCCTTGGACAGCTCCGGCCAGGCCCGCCCAAAAAGCTCCCCGCCAGTTTATTGGGCAGTAATCTGCCGTGGCATTATCCTCGCATCTCGCTTTCTCTTGGAGATACTCCTTCAAGCAGTCGGCCACAGCGGGCCTACGAAGCCAGAGCATCACGATCAGCCCTTCGGGGTCGATGGATACGACCGGGTTGCTCCGACCATACTCGTAGTAGTTCCTCCCGTCCCTGATCGGGTCCTGACTCACAAACCTCCCCAACTCCGGCCAGTAGTACCTTTCCCCAAGCTGCTGCATCCCTGACGGGTCGGTAATGTACCCCCACGCGCCGCCGTACCGATAGGGATTAGGGGTGGCGCCGGTGCTGGAGACCGACCGGCCGAAGGTGTCGAGTTCGTAGGTGTCGGTGACGGCGCCGGAGGCATCCACAAGGCCGCGCACGCTGCCGATGTTGTCGTACATGGGGAAGCGGCTGAGCGTGCCGGTGGGACGGTAGAGATGCAGCAGCGCGCCGTAGTAGCTGCCGCTTTCGGTCGTGTACCGGGCTTGCATCGTCCCGGAGTCGTTGAGTTCCTCCAACACGCGCTCTCCATTGTAGAGGTAGCGATAGGTCACTCCTCCCAACGTCGCCCGATAGCGCAGGCCGGTGTGGGTGTAGTAGTAATAGTCGGTCGTGCCTCCGTAGACAATCGAGGTCAGCCGGTTGTCGTCGTTATACACCATGGTCTTCGATCCCAGCGGGCCGGAGACGGAGGTCATGTTGCCGTTGGAGTCGTAGCCAAACGACGAGCTGTCGTTGGCGGAGGTGAGTTTGTTGTTGTCGCCATAGGTGTAGGTAATGGTCGTCCCACCGAGGGTCTTGCTGGTCCGGTTGCCGACGGCGTCGTAGCCATAGGTGAGGCTGTAGATGACGTTGTTGCCGGAATCCCGCTTCGTCTCCTCGGTTTGCCTATACACCGCGTCATAGCGCAGTGTAGTAGTGTAGGTGCTCCCCGCCAGGTTCTCCACGCGCTTGACCGGATTGCCGGTGTGGTCCCACAGGCTGCCATCCTGATAGTAGTAGGTCGCATCGTAGCGCGTCGTCCCGCCGGTGGTCCTATTGCGGACGTCGGCGAGCCAGTTGCGCGCATTGTAGACGTATTCGACGTAGCTGCCCGGATCGGTGATGCGGGTGCGCCGGCCGCCGTTGTCGTAGGTGAAGGACACCTGCACGCTGTTCGGGTTGGTGACGGAACTGAGTTGGTTGTTGGCGTTGTAGCTGTAGGTGAAGCTGCTCTCTCCTGACACCGCCATGTCGCTTACCAGTCCCACGCCATTGTACTGGTAGGTGATGGTCTTGGAACTGCCCGCGGACACCGTCTTGGTCTTGAGCCACTGGCTCGGGTAATAGACATTGGTGGTGGTGCCGGAGGCGTCCACGGTGGAGGTGATCAGCCCATCCTTGTCATTGCGAGTGATCTGGACGTCGGTGTCATTCGGATAGTTGATCGCCACGTAGCTACCCGACCCTGCCAACCGATCATCCGCGTCGTAGCGATACGTAATGGTGCGCCCACGGCCGTCGGTGTGGGTCCATACCCGCCCGTCGTCGCGATAGGTCCAGGTTTCATAGGTGGAGTCGGGATAGTCCACGCGGGTCTTCCGGTCACAGTCGTCGTAAGTGTACGTGGTCGTCTTCAACCGCGCGTTCTTCTCCGTCTTGAGGTTCCCTACCTCGTCGTAGGTGTACTCGGTGACGTAGTTCAACTTACCAGTGCCGTAGTCCTGGGTCACCTTCTTCAGGCGCTTGGTGTAGGCGTCGTACTCGTACTTGGTCACCACGCCGTTCTCGTCGGTCACCGTGTCCACACCGCAGCAGGTGTACGTCGTAGTCCTGGTCTTCTGACCGGCGCCGATATCAGGGAATGTGACCTGGGTGACGCGGTGGAGGTTGTCGTACTGATAGGAGGTGGTGTTGCCATTGCCATCAGTGATGGCAGTGACGTCGCCCACCGAGTTGCAGGTGTAGTCGGTGTTGTTGCCAAGAGGCGGGTCAGAGTAGTCGAGGTAGCCGTTGGAGTCGTAGTTGTAAGTGGTGACATTTCCGCGGGCGTCAGTCATGGTGTAGAGCTGATAGCGCCGGTAGGTTTGCTCCCCGCTCCCGTAATAGGAGTAGGAG
>CAZUGW010000233.1:0-2513 GCA_964620055.1 uncultured bacterium | reverse complement strand
CGATACCAGCCACCGCGGCAATCGTCAGCGTCCCGCCGAGAGTCGCGCTGCCCGGGTTGGCACTGAACGACAGGGTGACGTTGGCAGTAGAGTTTCCGACCGTATTCCCGTTGACGTCCGCATCTGTGATCACCACGGAACTCAGGGCGCTGGCGCCGTTCCCGAGGGTGGTGTAGTTGTACTGCGTGTAGCGCCCCTCCGGGGTGGTCTCCGAAGCCGTCTGGCCGTAGCTGTTGTAGGTGTAGACATAGCCGGGGCTGTTGTCACCCTGGACGCTATCGTAGTTCTCCGGGTCAATGTACTTGGTGACCAGGCCAGGGAAGTCTGTGTTGGTGTAGTAGTAGCGTGCGACATGGTCCTGACCGCCGGTCTCCGGGGTATAGCTGTCGCGGGCGCGGATCACACGGTGGTTCGAGTTGTAGGCCCAGGCCTTGGTGGCGGCAATCCCGCCAACGTCAACGACGGTGGAGAGCAGGACACCTTTGTAACGGCCATTCGCCGGGTCGTCGGTGTTCTCATAGATGTGGCGGGTGACGCGATTCGCCCCGTCCTTGGTCTCGGTCATGTCAACGTAGAGCTGGCCGTTGCCCTGCGCGGTGTAGGAGTAGGTTACCGCGGAGGAGGAGAGGCCGGTGATAAAGCTGGAGGCGATGCGGCCGCTGGCGTCATAGGTGTACTCGACACAGCGGCCGGTGGGGTCAGTGAGGCTGGCGACACGGGTGCCGGTGTAGGTGTAGGTGTACTGATACCCCGCGGCGTCGGTGACAGTGAGCAGCTTCTTAGGGGTGGAGGTGTCATAGGTGAAGTCGGCGTGCGCCCCGCCGGGCACCGTGACGCGAGTAAGGTAGCCGCTGGTGTAGGCAAAGGTGGTCTGACGGCCCAGAGGGTCGGTGACGGTAGAGAGCAGGCCGGAGGAGTAGGAGAAACTCCAGGAGAAGCCCTGGGAGTCGGTGCGACCAGTGAGCTGGCCGGAGGTGTCAAAGGTGAGGGTCTCCTGGTCGGGGCGAATGAGTTGCCAGCCAGTCCAGACATGGGAGGCGTTCCAGGTCTTCTTCAGCTTCTTCCGGACACGGGCCTCAGGGGTATAGAAGGGAGAAGCCTCGGTGGGATTG
Source organism: uncultured bacterium (assembly GCA_964620055.1). Taxonomy (GTDB): domain Bacteria; phylum Armatimonadota; class Hebobacteria; order Hebobacterales; family Hebobacteraceae; genus CAZUGW01. The sequence continues at coordinate 1,401 of CAZUGW010000233.1, read as the reverse complement.
CCGGAGAAGTAATGCTCCTTGCCGTCGCCCTCCAAGAGGGTCGCGCCGTAGGGGGCGTCGTTGAGGACGGAGATCATGTAGCTGTGCCGCCAGCGATCTCCCATGGGGCCGGTGCGGGCGCCGTCGGAGTTGAAGTAAGTGGTGAAGGAGAACGGATCACCCACGGCCTTGTACGATACGGGCGTATCGGCGATGCTCAGGTCCCCGTTGAAGGTGTTGATGGCATTGACCGGGCTGCCAACGGAAGTCCCACACGCGCCTGACTGACAACCGCCTCCTCCACCTCCAGACCCCCCTCCCGGGCCGCCGGGGGCGCCGCCGTTGGCGCCACCGTCGGGGCAAGGGGGACCAGGCGGATTGCCACCGCCGCCGCAGGAGTAGAGGGGGGCCGCGAGGAGCAGGGCCAGGGCGAGGGTCAGCGTAAGGAGCAGATAGCGACTCAGTGTCTTGTTCATGGTTCTGTCTCTCCTCAGATCTCTGGCGCGGGCAGGATTTCGTGGCCCACAAGCTTGGCAGTAAGGTAATCTCCCGGCACTTCAGATACCATCCGGGAGATGATCTGATTGCGGCTGACATCGTCGCCGAGTTGTTTGGCGAGATTGGCCGCCGCGAAGAGGAGGAAGGCCTTCTTGCTGGAGGAGATCTCCACATCGGCCGCTTTCTGGAAGGCCTGCATCGCGCCGCGAAGGTCGCCACGGGTCTGAGCGCAATAGGCTAGCCCGGCCTGGGCGTCGCCGCGAAGGTTGGCGGTGTGCCAGGAGGTGGCGGCGAACTGAGAGGTGAGGGTGAATTCAGTTTCGGCCTCGTCGACGCGATCACCGCGAAAGGCGTCCTGGCCCAAGACGAGGTGAGCGCGGGTGGCCTGGTAGATGCTGGGGCTGGGGTAGGTGAGAAAGGCTTTGACATCGCTCACAGTCTGCGCCCAATCGCCGCGCTTCTCTGCCACCTGAGAACGCAGGGCATAGGCGAGGGCGGCGGAGGGGTGGGTGGGGTAAGCGGTGACGATCTGGGAGAAGGTGTCGGCCGCGGCGGTGAGTTCGCCGGAAACCATGAGCATGTCGCCAAGGCCGTAGAGGGCGCGGACCTGGATGCCCGGGCTGCGAGCGACATTCAGGGCCTGCTGGTAGTAGGACGTAGCCTCCTCGATGCGATTGGTTTCGGACCAGTTGAGGCACTCGGCGATAGAGACGAGGGACTCTTCGGCGATGGGGCCGGTTTGATACTCCTGGGCTAGACCCTGGAAGGTGGCCAGCGTCTTGCTGAAATCGTCCATCTTGAAGCGGTAGAGGTCACCCAGGCGCAGGGCGGCCCAGTCGGCGCTGGGAGTGCCTTTCCAGACCTGGAGGTAGGCGAGATAGGCCTGCTCGGCAACGGGGTACTGCTTGGCCTTCTCGGCGGGAT
>CAZUGW010000232.1:0-5632 GCA_964620055.1 uncultured bacterium | reverse complement strand
GAGCGGTTCACGCCGCCGGCGGGCGGGGGCCAGGAGGCGGGGAACTCGTTCTGGGAGATGCTCGCCTCCCTCCGCGAGATCGCCACCGCACCCGGAGTGCTCATCCTGCTCGTCGTCTACACGCTGATGAACCTGAGCGCCTCGTTCGTCGGGCCGATCTTCCCGCTCTTCGTCGAGAAAGTGACGGGCACCCCGGAGAAGGCCGCGGCCTCCGCGACGGGGCTGCTGCTGATGGTGTCCGGGTTCACCGCGGCCCTGGCCTCGGTGGCGGCGGGGAGGCTGAGCGACCGCCATGGCCACAAACTGGTCCTGATCTGCTGCTCCGTGTTCGCCGGGCTGGTGTGCTTCCCCCACATCGCGGCGCGGAACATGGACCAGTTGCTGTTCCTGCGCGCGCTGGCCGGTGTGGGGGCGGGAGGGATGGCGCCGGCCATGAATGCGATGATCGCCACCGCGGTGCCGCGGCGGAGCCTGGGAAAGGCCTACGGGCTCACCACCACGGCCGGCGCCTTCGGCTGGGCGACAGGGCCGTTCCTGGGCGGCCTGGCCGCCACCCAGTTCGGGCTGCGCGCCCCCTTCGCGATCATGGGGTGCCTACTGCTGGGGATGGCCTTGGTGGCGCAGCGGGGGATACGGGGAGGGAACGGGGTCGCGGAGGCGTAGTTTGTTCCTCCGCCAGGAACAACCGCTCCACACATGGAATCCTACCCCGAGAGTCACGCAGCACAAGGAGTCCCTATGACGGGAAAGACGGTGAGGTTTGCGACGACGCAGCGCGCCTGGCAGCAGATGCCAGACGAGGCAAATCCCTATAGTGACGTGTTCTCGCTCGAGGCCGCACGGCGCTACGCGAAGCGGCAGATTGACGCTCACGCCGCCCTCTTAGCCAAGGCCGGCGAGCGCGGCGCGGATATCGCGGTCACGGGCGAGGACATCGCATCCACGGGCTACGCGCTCACTTACATGGACGATCCGTCCATCTTCATGACGCTCACCGTTGAACTCGCCGCCTACTGCCACGAGGTCCTGTCCGAGGTGGCGAAGCGCTACCGGATGTATCTCGTGGCCTGTTTCTACGAGCACACGGACGAGGCCATCTACAACTCCGCCGTCCTCTTCGGGCGCAATGGCCTGGTGGTGGGGCGCTATCACAAGGTCAACCTGCCGATCTACGAGACGTGGCTGGTGAAGAACGGGGACAGCTTTCCGGCCTTCGACACCGACCTCGGCCCTCTCGGGATGCTGATCTGCTACGACGAGGCCTGGCCGGAGGCGGCCGCGGCGGTGGCGATGAACGGCGCGAAGATCATCTGCCACCCGTCGGCCGCGAGCGTCCCCGAGTACCGGATGCGGACGCGCGCCACGGACGAGCAAGTGTTCTACGTCTCCTCCACCGGGCGAGGCTCGCGCATCGTCGCCCCCAACGCCAAGGTGCTGGCCGACGCGGGAGAGCAGGAGGAGGCGGTGGTCACCGCCGACGCCACCCTCGACACCGCCACCCTCGCGCCGGAAGACTACTGGGAGTACATCTACTCCGGCATCCGCGACCATCGCGAGCGCCACCTCAAGCTCCGCCAGGCCGCGGCCTACAAAGTGCTCTCCGACCCGCGCCCTCCCGCGCTGCGGGCCTATCCTGACGGCGGGCTGGCGAATACGCAGGAGGCGATCCGCGCGGCGTATGAGAAGCAAAAGGCGGACTATCAGCGCGGACTGCGCGGCGAGAAGCAGCAGTACCACTGGAGATGGTCAGAAGACGAGTAAGGGTGGGTTGAGCCCGCAGTGAAGATCACGATCCTGGACGAGACCACCGCCAGCAAGATCGCGGCGGGGGAGGTGATCGAGCGGCCTGCGTCCGTGGTGAAGGAGTTGATGGAAAACGCCATGGACGCCGGGGCGCGGCGGGTGGAGGTAGAGATTCGCGGGGGCGGGCGGGAGCTGATCCGCGTCTCCGACGACGGAGCAGGGATGACGCCCGAGGACGCGGTGCTCTCCTTGCAGCGCCACGCCACCTCGAAGATCCGCACCGCCGACGATCTCTTCGCCATCACCACCTTCGGCTTCCGCGGCGAGGCCCTGCCCAGCATCGGCTCGGTCTCCCACCTCGCGCTCGTCACGCGCACGGCCGACGCGGAAGCGGCGACGCGATTGGTCGTGGTGGGCGGCGAGGTGGTGGAAATGGAGGAGGTGGGCGCGCCGCCCGGCACGCAGGTCTCGGTTAGCCGCCTCTTCTTCAACACCCCGGCGCGGCTCAAGTTCCTGAAGCGGGACGAGGTGGAGGAGGGGCACGTCGTGGACGTCTTCGTCCACTTCCTGTTCTCCCACCCGGAGGTGGCGGCGCGGCTGATTGTCAACGGGCGGGAGGCGATGCAGTACCCCGGCTCCGGCGATCTCGGCACGGCCGTGCTCTCCGCCTGGGGGAGGCAGGTGGCGGAGGCGATGGCGCCGATGCGGATGGCCCTGCCGGGGATGTCGGTATCCGGCCTGGTTTCCAACCCCGTCTTGCATCGCGCTGGCCGCAATCGGGAGATGTTCTACATCAACCGGCGCTGGGTGCGGAACCGCACGCTCACCCACGCGCTGGAGGAGGCCTATCGCGAGTCGCTCCCCCAGGGCCGCTTCCCCACCGCGGTGCTGCTGGTAGAGATAGACCCCGGCGCGGTGGATGTGAACGTTCACCCGACCAAGGCCGAGGTGCGCCTCAGCCGCGAGGGGGAGGTGCATCACCTTGTCTCCCAGGCCGTGCGGCAGGGGCTGGCGAACTTCGGCGCGGCCGGAAGCGCGGAGATCAGGTTCGCCGGACCCGCGCCGTCCACCGGCGCCCCCTTCGCAGGCCCCGCGCCGCAGGGCGCGCTGCCCGGCGGGTGGGCGGGGACATTGGGCGCGCCGGGGGTACTGTCTGCCGCGTTCCAGCAGACCGCAGGCGACGGAAGGATCGAGCTCCGCCCGCTGGCGCAACTGCGGCAGACCTACATCCTCGCGGAGAGCCGGCAGGGGCTGTTGCTCGTGGACCAGCACCGCGCGCAGGAGCGCGTGCTGTACGAGCGCTTCGCCGCGGCGCGGGTGTCGCAGCGATCGCAGTCACAGGCTCTGCTGAGCCCCGTGTCGGCGCAACTGAGCCCGCGGGAGGCCGAGGCGCTGGCGGGGGAACTGGAGGACCTGGCGGCGATGGGCCTGGCCGTGGAGCCGTTCGGGAGCAACGCCTTCCTCATCCGCGCCGTCCCCGCGGAACTGACCAAAGACGACCCCGCGGCGGTGCTGCGCGACATCGCCGAGCACCTGGTAACGGAGGACGGGGGCCGGTCAGTCGAGCGCCGGCGGGAGCGGCTGCTCATCACGCTCTCCTGCCGCTCCGCGGTGAAGGCGGGGGAGGCCTTGTCGTACGATGAGATGGTGGAGCTGCTGAAGGACCTGTCGAACACTGCGCGACCCTACACCTGCCCGCACGGGTGGCCCATTATCATGACCATCTCGAACTTCGAGATTGATCGGAAGTTCAACCGGTAACGGTTGAAACCACAGATGAACACAGATGGACGCAGATATGATCTCCTCGCCCTCGTCGGCCCCACCGCCACCGGCAAGACCGAGACCGCGCTCCTTGTCGCCGAAGCCGTGGGAGGGGAGATCGTCAACGCGGACTCGATGTCGTTCTATCGCGGGATGGACATCGGGACCGCGAAGCCGACCACCGAAGAGAGAGCACGCGTTCTGCATCACCTCGTTGATATTCTCAATCCCGACGAGCCGTTCACGGTGGCGGAGTACAAGGCGCGCGCGGAGGCGGCGATTGACGACCTCCTCGCGCGCGGGCGCGTGCCGACCCTCGTGGGCGGCAGCGGGCTGTACGTGCGCGCGGTGGTCTCGGGCGCGAGCTTCACGCAAGCTCCCCCCGACCCCGAGTTGCGACAGCAACTCACCGCGGAGGCCGAGCGCGAGGGGACAGAGGCCTTGCACGCGCGCCTCGCAGAGGTGGACCCCGAGGCCGCGGCGCGGATCACGTCGCGCGACCTCAAGCGCATTATCCGCGCGCTCGAGGTGTACCTCACCACCGGCGAGACGATCTCCTCGCTCCAGGCGCTTGACCGGGAGAGGCCGCCCCGCTACAATACCTGCCAATTCGGGCTGACGCTGCCGCGCGAGGAGTTGTACCGGCGCATCGAGGCGCGCATTGACCAGCAACTCGCGGCCGGGCTGGTGGCGGAGGTGCAGGGCCTGCTCGGCCGGGGCTACCACGAGGGTCTGGTCCCGATGAAGGGCCTGGGGTACGCGCAGCTCGCGCGTTATCTCCGCGGCGCGTGTAGTTTGGACGAGGCTGTGGTAGCATTGAAGCGCGATACCCGGCGCTTCGCGAAACGGCAACTCACCTGGTTCCGCGCGGACAAGCGGATTCAGTGGGTGGATATGATGGAAGTGGGCGGCCCGGTCGGGGCCGCGAAGCTGATCGAGGAGAAGTGGAGACTGGGATGCGAATGACGGCGATGGGCAAGCGCATGAAGCGCACTGGGAGGCCGCTCCGGCCTGCCTCGCCTCGCCGCACGTCCCGGTAAAGCCCACCCCCCTGGACAGCGAAAGCAGCGAGAAGAGCGCCGGAGCGGACGGAAACGTCCTCCGGCGTTTTCTATTGGTAGGGCGAGGAGTCGAAGAGTCGAAGAGTCGAGGAGTCGAAAAGAGGGAGCATTTAGATGGTGCGGTTCACGAAGATGCACGGGCTCGGCAACGACTACTTGATGATAGACGCGATGCAGGGCGCGCCCCCGGAGGAGAAGCTGCCGGCCCTGGCGCGTGTCATGTCCGACCGGCACTTCGGCATTGGCGCGGACGGCATCATCCTGGTGCTGCCCTCCCGGCTCGCTGACTTCAAGATGCGCATCTTCAACGCGGACGGCAGCGAGGCCGAGATGTGCGGCAACGGCATTCGCATCTTCGCCAAGTTCGTCTACGAGCGCGGCTACACGCGGGAGAAGAGCTTGCAGATCGAGACGCTGGCGGGGATCATCCGCCCGCGCCTGAAGGTGGATGGCGGGGAGGTGAAGTCGGTGAAGGTGGACATGGGCGAGCCGCGCCTGCGCCGCGCCGAGATCCCTATGAAGGGGACGGAGCAGTCGCGCGTCGTCGGCGAGAAGCTCCGCGTCGGCGGCAAGCAGGTGCAGTTCACCGCGGTGTCCATGGGCAATCCGCATTGCGTGCTGTTCGTGGACAATGTGGACCGCGCCGGAGTGGAGACGCTCGGCCCGGCCATCGAGAATCACGACCTCTTCCCGCGGCGTACCAACGTGGAGTTCGTGCGGGTGATTAGCGAGAGCGAACTCGAGATGCGCGTCTGGGAGCGCGGCTCCGGCGAGACCCTGGCCTGCGGCACGGGCGCCTCGGCCGCGCTGGTGGCCGCGGTGCTAAACGAGAAGACGCAGCGCAAGGCCACCGTGCGCCTGCGCGGCGGCAACCTCTGCGTGAGTTGGAGCGCGGAGAACAACCACGTGTTCATAGACGGGCCGGCCGAGGAAGTGTGTACCGGCGAGACCCGACTGGATGAGACGGTCTGATCCGTAGGGGCACGGCATGCCGTGCCCAGGTTGCGGAGACAGAGAGGGCACGGCATACTGTGCCCAGGTTGCGGACACAGAGAGGGCACGGC
>CAZUGW010000231.1:0-5636 GCA_964620055.1 uncultured bacterium | reverse complement strand
CACCACCGAATGCACCGCCCCAATCCGCGCGCAGGCCAGCATGGCGATGGGCAGTTCCGGGACCATCGGCATGTAGATGGCGACGCGGTCCCCTTTCTGCACGCCCAGGCTCTTGAGCACGTTCGCGAACTTGCAGACCTCTCGCCATAGGTCCCAGTAAGTGAGCGTCCGCCGATCCCCCGGCTCCCCTTCCCAGACGATCGCCGCCTTGTTGCGGCGGCCCAGCGCGATCTGCTGATCCAGGCAGTTGAAGGACACGTTCAGCGTCCCGCCGACGAACCAGCGCACGTGCGGGGGCTGCCAGTCTAGGACCTGGTCCCACTTGCGGAACCAGTGGAGCCGATCCGCCTCCGCGGCCCAGAACGCCTCTGGGTCGGCCGCAGCCCGGTCGTAGATCTCCGGGTCCTTGACCACCGCGCGCTGCTTGAACGCGTCGGGCGGCTGGAAAGTTCGCTCCTCCGTCAACAGCCCCTCGAATACGCCGTCGGTACGCTTCTGCTCAACAGCCATCTTCACGCCTCCCCGGTCACTGGGATCTTGGGATGAAATGAGCCGGGCGGTCCCACTAGTGGCAGGACCGCCCAGGTACAAGGTGACAGACGACGTCGTCGCCGACGCGATCTTGCTGATACCGACGCACTGCAAGACGCAGGAGGGCCACGCAACCTGATCCCTCCCCCACTCCGTCCAGCCTTGGCTTCTCTCGAACCCGCCCGATAGGTCCCTGCACGCCAAGCCCGATCTTCCGGCCGGTTTGCGGCCCGGCTAAGGCCGGCCCATGAGCCCCGAAGGACCATCGGCCGGTCCGGACCGAGCGCTTCACGAGTCACACAGCACGCCTGAGTCTAACACCAACGCGACCATATGTCTAGCATCTCTATCGCTTTGATAGGCTAACATGCCGAGGCCTCTGCGAAGGCATGGCGGAGGCGGCGCAGAACAAGCCACAGGCGCATTTTCCCGCAATCAGCTTCGGAGGTAATGAGCATGGTCAAACCCCGCGTGGGCGTACAACTGATCGTCTTCGGCGAGCAGCTTCAGACCGACTTCGCCGGCGCGGTGCAGGCCGTCGCCGAGGCCGGTTACGATGGCTTCGAGATGGGCACGCCCACCGATGAGCACCATTTCGAGGAGGCGAAGGCGGCCCGCGACGCGGCCGGGATCGTCTGCACCGGCTGCCACGCCGGCTATCGCAACTTGAGCAACCCGGACCTGGTGAACCAATACCTGCGTCACACCAAAGGCCTCGGCGCGGAGTTCCTCATCACCTCGGGCAGTTGGGAGTGGAAGACCCTCGACGATTACCTCCAGGCGGCCCAACTCCTGAACCAGGTCGGGCTCCAGTGCCAAGACGCCGGGCTGACGTTCTGCTTCCACAACCACCACTGGGAGTTCCAGCAGATTGAGGATCAGACGCCGCTCCACCTGATGATCGCCGCCACCGATCCCTCTGTGGTGAAGCTCTGCCCCGACATTTACTGGGTGGCGGTCGGGGGCGAGCGACCCGCGGACTTCATCTCCTGTTACCCCGACCGGATCCCCTACTACCACTTCAAGGACGGCCTGGGCGGGGAGAACTACCGGGAGTTCCGCGAGCTGGGCCGGGGCAATATCAACATCGCCGCGGCGCTGGAGGCCGCGCTGACCACGCATCCGGCCTGGATCGTGGCCGAGCAGGACCGCTCGGACCTGCCGGCCGCCGAGTCCATCAAGATCAGCCGCGACTATCTCAAGAGCCTGGGCGTGTAACGCGCTTGACTACACTCCTCCTGGAGTGTAGACTCGAACCACTATCCGTTGCCCCGAGGAGAGAGGCGGCGATGCCGGATAATCGAAGCGCGGAGACGGTCACGCTCAAAATTCCGCGCCCGCTGTACAACCGTCTGCGCCAACTCATCGCGGGGACGGGGTTCCGTTCCGTCACCGAGTTCGCCATCTACGTGCTCCGCGACCTGGCCGCGCAGCCCGCGGGCCGCAAGGCCGAGCCGAGCATGACCGAGGTTGAACTGGAGGCGGCGCGACAGCGCTTGCGTGAGTTAGGATACCTGTAGGGGCACGACCTGTCGTGCCCGACCTGAGGTAGTGATACGATGATACCCCCGCACGGCGGAAAACTGATTGATCGCACCCTCCCCAAGGCCGAGCGCGAGGCGCGCCTCCGCGCGGCCGCCTCCCTGCCGCAGGTTGCCCTGAACGAGCGCGAGCTCGCCGATCTGGAGATGCTCGCGTGCGGGGCGATGAGTCCGCTCGAGGGGTTCATGGCGGAGGCGGATTACCGTGGGGTCGTGGATACCATGCACCTCGCGACCGGCGTGGCCTGGAGCATCCCGGTGGCGTTGTCGGCGAAGACGAAGGAGCAGGCGTCGCTGAAGCCGGGAAGCCTTGTGACCCTCACCGGCCGCGGGGACGAGATCCTCGCGGTGATGGAGATCGCCGACGTCTACCGCGTGGACCACGCGCACGAGGCCCAGGCGGTGCTGCGCACCACCGACGCGGCCCACCCGGGGGTGCAGTATCTGCAGAGCATCCGCCCGTGCTATCTCGGCGGCGCGATCACGCTGCTCCAGAAGCCGAACCATCAAGACTTCGCGCGCTACCGGCTGGAGCCCAAGGAGACGCGGGTGCTCTTCTCCGCCAAAGGGTGGGAGCGCATCTGCGCGTTCCAGACGCGCAACCCAATTCATCGCGCGCATGAATACCTCCAGAAGTGCGCGCTGGAACTGGCCGACGGGCTGTTGATCCATCCACTGGTGGGGGAGACGAAGTCCGACGACACGCCGGCCGCGGTGCGGATGCAGTGCTACGAGGTGCTGCTCCAGAACTACTACCCGAAGGACCGCACGGTGCTGTCCGTCTTCCCCGCCGCGATGCGCTACGCCGGCCCGCGGGAGGCGATCTTCCACGCGCTGCTGCGCAAGAACTACGGCTGCACGCATTTCATCGTGGGGCGGGATCACGCGGGGGTCGGGAACTACTACGGCACCTACGACGCGCACTACATCTTCAGCGAGTTCGATCCCGGCGAGATCGGGATCACGCCGCTGTTCTTCGATCACGCCTTCTTCTGCCGCAAGTGCGGCAGCATGGCCTCCACCAAGACGTGTCCGCATGGGAAAGACGATCATGTCTTCCTGAGCGGGACGAAGGTGCGGGAGATGCTCGCCGCGGGCGAGTTGCCGCCGCCGGAGTTCACGCGGCCGGAAGTGGCCCAGATTCTCATCGCGAGCCTGCGAAGGGAGAAGGGGTAAGGGAGATGGACCGGCTGGTGGTGATCGGTCTCGACTGCCTCACTCCGCAGTGGGCCCTGGAGCAGTGGGCCGACGATATGCCTAACCTGAAAGCCTTGCGCGCGCGCGGCGTCGGCGGGCGGCTGGAGTCCACCATCCCGCCCATCACGGTCCCGGCCTGGACCTGCATGATGACCTCGAAGGACCCTGGCACGCTGGGCGTCTACGGATTCCGCAACCGCGCGGGGCACGATTACGAGACGCTGGATATCGCCACTTCAACGGCCATCAAAGAGCCGACGGTCTGGAACTACCTGTCGCGTCAACGCATGAAATCCCTGGTGCTCGGTGTGCCGCAGACCTACCCGCCGAAACCGCTGAACGGGATCATGGTCTCGTGCTTCATGACGCCGAGCAAGGACGTCGCTTACACCTATCCCGCGGAGATCCAGGGCCTGCTCGACCGCATCGCCGGCGGGGAGTATGTGATAGATGTCAAGGACTTCCGCACCGATGAGAAAGAGGACCTGCTGAAGTCCGTCTATCAGATGACAGAGGCGCGCTTCCGTGCCTTCCGCGGTTTGTTGAAGGCCGACAGCTTCGACTTCGCGATGATGGTGGAGATGGGGCCGGACCGGCTGCACCACGGGTTCTGGCGGTTCTGCGATCCCACGCACCGGCTGTATGAGCCGGGCAATCCTTTCGAGAGCGTGCTGCACGACTACTACGTGAAGCTGGACGAGGAGATCGGGCGAACGGTCGAGGCGGCCGGCGACGCCTCGGTGATGGTGGTGTCCGATCACGGGGCGAAGGCGATGGAGGGCGGCGTCTGCATCAACGAGTGGCTGCAGATGAACGGTTACCTGAAGCTCAAAGAGACGCCCGCCCAGCGCACGCGCCTGACGCCGGAGATGGTGGACTGGCCGAACACCCAGGCCTGGGGCGAGGGCGGGTACTACGGCCGGCTGTTCATGAATGTCGCGGGGCGCGAGCCGCAGGGGTGCATTCCGCCGGGAGCCTATGAGCGCGTGCGTCGGGAACTCGCGGCCGGGCTAGAGGCCTTCGGCGACGAAGAGGGCCGGCCCATCGGGACGCGCGCGCTGCGGCCGGAGGACGTGTATCGTCAGGTGAACGGCCTCGCGCCGGACCTGATCGTGTACTTCGGCGATCTGAACTGGCGGTCGGTGGGCGCGGTGGGCGTGGGCGCGCCGCACCTGCGGGAGAACGACACCGGGCCGGATGACGCGAACCATGCGCAGGACGGCGTCATCGTCTGGGATCCTGGCGCGAAGTGGTCGCCGCGGCGCGAGGCGCGCTATTCCATCTACGATGTCGCGCCTTCCATCCTGCGGTTCTTTGGGCTTGATGTCCCTGGCGATATGATTGGTCGGACGATTATCTGAGAGGTAAGCAAGAACATGGCGAGCGGATTCACGTTGTGGTTCACAGGTCTGTCGGGCGCGGGGAAGAGCACGCTGGCGACTCGCGTGCAGGACGTCTTGCTCGAGCGCGGCTGCAAGGTGGAGGTGCTCGACGGCGACGTGGTGCGCCAGAATCTCAGCAAGGGACTGGGGTTCTCCAAGGAGGACCGTGACACTAACATTCGGCGCATCGGATGGGTGTGTCATGTGCTCACGCGCAACGACGTGGTGGCCGTCGCGGCCGCCATCTCACCCTATCGCGACATTCGCGACGAGAACCGCAAGCTCATCGGCCGCTTCGTCGAGGTGTACTGCAAGTGCGATATAGAGACGTTGACAAAGCGCGATCCAAAGGGGTTGTATGAGAAGGCCCTGCGCGGGGAGATCGCCAATTTCACCGGCGTCTCCGATCCCTACGAGGCGCCGTTCAGCCCCGAGGTCGAGATTGACACCGCGGCCGAGGACGTGGAGACCTCGCTCGGCAAGATCGTCACCACGCTGGAGGCCCTGGGCTACATCCCCGTCGGCGACGGCCGGGGCTACAGCGCGGAGGAAGAGGAGACGATCAAGCAGAGGCTGAGGGATTTGGGGTATATCTAGGGATCGAAGAGTCGAGAAGTCGAGGAGTCGAAACGGCGAGAGGCAGGCCAATGCGAAAGTGCGTCACATTGTGTCGGGGCTGAGCAAGCGGTATAATCACGCAGGGTGAGAAAGATGCGCGCGCGGATCCCAATTGATGCCGAGGAGATCGCCCGTTTCTGCCGCAAGTGGCAGTTGACCGAATTCGCGCTGTTCGGCTCGGTGCTGCGGGAGGATTTCAGCCCGGAGAGCGATGTGGACGTGCTAGTCGCGTTTGATCCCGACGCGCCGAAACGCGCTTTCGATCTGGTGGACATGGCCGAGGAGTTGCGCGCCATGTTCGGGCGGGAGGTGGAGGTAGTGGACCGCGCCCAGCTCCGCAACCCCTACCGGCGACACGCCATTCTGA
>CAZUGW010000230.1:0-5711 GCA_964620055.1 uncultured bacterium | reverse complement strand
CCGGACGGTCGGCTCTGGCGTCGTCGTGAAGATCCTGGAATAGCCATGACGGGGACTGGAAGGGACCGGAGGATAGTCAATGCGGAAGGCTGAGCGGAAGGCGCCAGGCGAGCGGATACGGATTCGGTTAAGGGCCTTCGATCACCGAGTGCTGGACCAATCCGCGGCGCGCATCGTGGATACGGCGCGCCGAACGGGAGCGCGCATCGCGGGGCCCATTCCGCTGCCGACCGAGATCAACCGGTACTGCGTGATTCGTTCCCCGTTCATTGACAAAGAGTCAATGGAGCACTTCGAGATGCGGACGCACAAGCGCCTGATTGACATTCTGGAGCCGAGCCCGGAAACCATCAACGCGCTGATGCGGATTGACCTCCCTGGCGGGGTTGATATCGAAATCAAGCTGTAGTAGCGAGTCGCCGCGGAGCGCGACCGCGCGAGTAAGGGAACTGCGTTGAAGTCAGTTCAAAAAGCTATACTGGGTCGAAAACTGGGTATGACGCAGCTCTTCGCCGACGACGGGCGAGCCGTCCCTGTGACCGTCATCGCGGCCGGACCGTGCTACGTGGTCCAGCGCAAGGTGACGGTGAAGGAGGGCTACGACGCCGTCCAGTTGGGATACGAAGAGTGGGCGAACGCGAAGCGCGCCAACCAGCCGACGGCGGGCCATTTCAAGGCCGCCTCCACCCGCGCCGGCAAGGCGATTCCGCCGTGCCGGCACCTGGTGGAGGTGAAGCTGGACGATCCGGCCGCCTACGAACTGGGGGAAAAGATCGGCGCGGGCATTTTCGCGGTGGGCGAGCGTGTGGATATCAGCGGGACCTCCAAGGGGAAGGGCTTCGCCGGCGGACAGAAGCGGCACGGCTTCCGCGGCGGTCCGGCGGCGCACGGCTCCATGTCCCACCGACGCCCGGGCTCGGGCGGGGCGACGGACGCGGGCCGCGTCTTCAAGGGCACGAAGAAGCCCGGGCACATGGGCAACGTGCGGCGCACCGTGCAGGGGTTGCGCGTCTGGCTGGTGGACGCGGAGCGCAACCTGCTGGCCGTGCGCGGCGCCATCCCGGGCCCGACCGGCGGACTGGTGCTGGTAACGCAGCGGCCCGTCGCGCCTGCGGCGCAGGAGGGCGAATAGGCATGGCGCTCCCCATTTACGATAGGACCGGCGCGCACGCCGGCGAAGTAGATCTGCCGACCGCGTTTGCGGCCGAGCCGCACGGCGTGATGCTACACCAGACGGTGTTGGCCGACCTGGCGGGCCAGCGGCAGGGGACGTCGAAAGCGAAGACCCGCGGCGAAGTGGCCGGCAGCGGTCGCAAGCTGTGGAAGCAGAAGGGCACGGGCCGCGCCCGGGTGGGCGACCGGCGCCCGCCCAACCGCGTGGGCGGCGGCACGGTGACCGGCCCGCGGCCGCGCTCTTACGACCAGCGCACCTCGGCGCGCGTGAAGCAATCGGCCCTGCGTTCTGCGCTGGGCGCCCGCGCCGGGGCCGGCGACGTGGTCGTGCTGGAGGCGGTGGAGCTGGCCGAGGCCAAGACCAAGGCCCTGCAGAGCTTGCTGAATGCGATCGGCGTGTCGGGCGACCTGCTCCTGGTGCTGCCTGAGCCGGACGGGACCATTTGGCGGTGCGGGCGGAACATCGAGGGCCTGCGCATCATCGCGGCCGCGGACGTGAACGCGTACGACCTGATGGCGGCGCGGACGGTGATTCTGACCAAGGACGCCATCTCGCGCCTGGAGGCGCGCCTGGCATGAAGGACCCAAGACAGATTCTGGTGCGACCGATCTTGACGGAGAAGAGCGTGGCCCAGACCACGCGGCGGAAGTACACCTTCGAGGTGGCCCCGGCCTCCAACAAGATCGAGATCCGCATTGCCGTCGAGTCCCTTTTCCCCGGGACCAAAGTGGCAGGCGTCAACACCATGATGGTGCGGGGGAAGATGCGGCGGATGGGCGGATACCGCCGCCGCGCGCGGCGGGCGGAGGGCCATACCTCCCGCTGGAAGAAGGCCATCGTCACCCTGCGGGAGGGGACGATCCAGGCGTTCGAGGGACTGTAAGCGCGAGAGTGAGGAAATGAGCCGTGCCGATCAAGGTATCTAAACCACCGCCTCGCGGCGGTTCATGACCGCGGTAGATCGCTCCGAGCTCGGGGGGAACAACCCGGAGAAGAGCCTGCTGGCGCCGTTCAAGCAGACCGGCGCGCGGGACAGCCAGGGCCACGTGAGCGTGCGCTTCCGCGGGGGCGGGCACAAGCAGCGCTACCGCGTGATAGATTTCAAGCGGAACAAGGACATGATCCCGGCCAAGGTGGCGGGGATCGAGTACGACCCGAATCGTTCCGCCTACATCGCCCTCCTCAACTACGCGGACGGCGAGAAGCGCTACATCCTCGCCCCGCAGGGCCTCAAGCCCGGGGATCTGGTGATGTCCGGCGAGACGGTGGGCGAGAGGGCGCGCCAGGGGCAGACCCTGGAAGTGCGCCCCGGCAACGCCTTCCCACTGCAGTTCATCCCCGTCGGCACCGTGGTGCACAACGTGGAGATGCGCCCGGGCGCGGGCGGGCAGATGTGCCGGAGCGCGGGTTCCAGCGCGCAGCTCATCGCCAAAGAGGGCAAGCTCGCCACCTTGCGGCTCCCCTCCGGCGAGATGCGCATGGTGCACGTCGGTTGCCGCGCCACCGTCGGGCAGGTGAGCAATCCGGATCACAGCAACGTGACACTGGGCAAGGCGGGCCGAAAGCGGTGGCTGGGTCGGAGGCCGCACGTGCGTGGCGTCGTGATGTCGCCGCGCGACCATCCGCACGGCGGCGGTGAGGGCAAGAGCCCGATCGGCCGCAAGAGCCCGGTGACGCCGCAAGGCAAGCCCACCCTGGGTCGGAAGACGCGGGTGAAGAACAACCCGACGAGCAAGTTCATCGTTCGGCGCCGGGGCGCCAAGTAACGCAGGAGAGCGCGATGCCGAGATCGCTGAAAAAGGGGCCGTTCATCCACCCCAGCCTGGTGAAGAAGATCGAGCAGATGAATGCGGCGAACGAGCGCCGCGTGGTGAAGACCTGGTCGCGCGCCTCCGTGATCATGCCGGAGATGATCGGCCACACCATCGCGGTGCACGACGGCCGCAAGCACATCCCCATCTTCATCACCGAGAACATGGTGGGGCACAAGCTCGGCGAGTTTGCGCCCACCCGGCACTTCCGGGGGCACGGGCATCACACCGAGCGCTCGTCGTCGCTGAAGTAATCGTTCAGGAGCGTGGCAGAGAAGATGCAGGCGAAAGCGATCGCGCGCTACATCCGGATGTCGCCCACGAAAGTGCGGCGCACCATCCGCGCTATCAAGGGGCTGCCGCTGAAAGAGGCGCAGGCCGTCCTCGACGTGCTGCCTCACCGCGCCGCCCGCGCCATCCGCCGGGTGGTGGATTCGGCGGCCGCGAATGCGGAGAACAACCACGGGATGGCCCGCGCGGACCTGTGGGTGGAGGAGGCCTCCGTGGACTCCGGCCCCACCATGAAGCGTTACCGGTTCGCCTCCGGAGGTCGGATCGCCGAGATTCGCAAGCGGATCAGCCACATCAGCGTCGTTCTGAGCGACGCGGAACGGTGAGGCGGAGGAGAGACTGATGGGACAGAAGGTTAACCCGATCGGGATGCGCACTGGGATCATCCGCGACTGGGACAGCCGCTGGTACGCCCGCAAGGGAACCTACCAGGAGTGGGTGCTGGAGGATTACCGCGTCCGGCGCCTCCTCCGGGAGCGGTTCAGCGGGGAGGCCGTGCGCGCTCAGGGTCGGAGCGGCGGACGCGGCGGCGGACGCGGCGGCAGCCGCGAGGTCGGCATCAGCCGGATCGAGATCGAGCGCGCCCCGAATATGCTGAAGCTCACCCTTCACACCGCCAAGCCGGGCCTGATCATCGGCCGCGGCGGGCGAGGGGTGGAGGATGTTCGCGCCGAGATCGAGCGGATCGTAAAGCGCAAGGTGCACATCAACGTGATGGAGATCCGGCAGCCCGAGCTGGACGCCTATCTGGTGGCCGAGAACGTCGCCGGGCAGATCGAGCGCCGCATCGCCTTCAAGCGGGCCGTGCGCCAGGCGGTGCAGCGGTCCATGAAGGCCGGGGCGAAGGGGATCCGCGTGTTGTGCGGCGGACGCCTGGGCGGGGCGGAGATGTCCCGCCAGTACTCGGATCGCGAGGGCAAGATCCCGCTGCATACGCTGCGGGCCGACATAGATTACGGGTTGACCGAGGCGACGACGCCCTCGGGCAACATCGGAGTGAAGGTGTGGATCTACCGGGGAGACATCCTCCCGGAGATGCGCGCCCTGGAGCAGCCCAAGCGCGAGTTCGTAACCGCCCCGACCACGGGCGAGAAGCCGCGCAAGGGGTGGCGCCGGGTCGGTCCGGCGCGCCGCGAGGGCGAGGTCGAGGCCGAGCCGGTGCTGACGAGTGAGGCGGAAGTGGCCGAGGAGTTGACGGAGGCGCCGGCCGCGGAGCAGGCAGAGGAGCGCGACAGCCATGTTGATGCCGTCGAAGGTGAAGTTCCGGAAACAACAGAGAGGTCATAGGCGCGGCGTCGCCACGCGCGGCAACACCATCGTCTCCGGCGAGTACGGATTGGTCGCGCTGGAGAACTGCTGGATGACGAGCCGGCAGATCGAGGCCGCCCGCGTCGCCATGACCCGGTATATCAAGCGCGCCGGCAAGGTGTGGATCCGCATCTTCCCGGACAAGCCGGTGACGGCCAAGCCGGCCGAGACCCGCATGGGAAGCGGCAAAGGCTCGCCCGAGTACTGGGTGGCCGTGATCAAGCGGGGCCGGGTGCTGTTCGAGATGAGCGGCGTGACCCCGGACCTGGCGAAAGAGGCGATGCGCAAGGCGGCCCACAAGCTGCCCATCAGGACCCGCCTGGTGCTGCGGGCGGAACTTGCGGGGGAGAGCGAATGAAGGCCGCCGCCCTGAGACAGATGACGCTGACGGAGTTGCACGAGCAACTGGAGAAGGACCGCCAGGAGTTGTTCAACCTGCGCTTCCGGGCCGCCACGCAGCAACTCGACAACCCGCGGCGCGTGCGCGAGGTGCACCGCAATATCGCCCGCCTCCTGACCCTCCTGCACGAGCGGGAGGGGGCGCGGGCCGGACGTTAACAGGCAACGAGGACGGGGCATGACCGAGCAAGGAAGTCGCAAAGTTCGCGAGGGCGTGGTGACCAGCACGGCGATGGATAAGACCATCGTGGTGGAGGTGAGGCGACTGGTCCGCCACCCCATGTACAAGCGCGTGGTGAGAAGCAGCGCGCGCTATTCGGCGCACGACGAGCAGAACGAGTGCGGCGTGGGTGACCGCGTCCGCATCATGGAGACGCGCCCGCTCAGCCGGACCAAGCGATGGCGCCTCGTGTCGGTGCTGGAGAAGGCGAAGTAGCCGTGGGGACTCGGGAGGCGTCGAAAGTATGAAAGCATACGGGATAGAACGCCTGCGCAACGTGGCGCTACTCGGGCACGGTCAGTCGGGGAAGACCTCCCTGGCCGAGGCCGCGTTGTTCGCGGCCGGCGCCGTCGAGCGCCTCGGGGCCGTGGACGCAGGCAACACCGTGGCCGACGCCGACCCCGAGGAGATTGCCCGCCGGAGTTCGATCTCGCTGGCCCTGCTGCCCGTGGAGTGGAGCGGGCACAAGCTCAACCTGCTCGATACGCCCGGGTTCGCCGACTTCATG
>CAZUGW010000229.1:0-5715 GCA_964620055.1 uncultured bacterium | reverse complement strand
CCCGCGCGCAGAGCTTCGGCGAGGAGGATCTGCGGCACGTCACCGAGGTGCTGCAATCCGGTCACCTCAGCCGCGTCGGCGGGGCGAAGACGAAAGCGGTGGAGGAGCAGTTCGCGGCCCTGCTGGGTGTGAAGCACGCGCTCGCGGTCACCTCCGGCACCGCGGCGATCCACACCGCCGTCGGGATGATCAACCCGAACCCGGGCGACGAGATCATCACCACGCCGCTCACCGACATGGGCACGGTGATCGGGATTCTCTACCAGAACGCGATCCCGATCTTCGCGGACGTCGTCCCCGGCGGCTACCACCTCGACCCCGAATCCGTGCGGAGAAACATCACCGACCGCACCAGAGCCATCATCGTTGTGCATCTCTGGGGCATGGCCGCCGACATGGACGCCTTCCTTGCCATCGGCGAGGAGCACGGCATCCCGATTATCGAGGACTGCGCGCAGGCCTATCTCACGGAGTACCACGGCCGCCACGTCGGCACGATGGGTCGGGTCGGGTGCTTCAGTCTGCAGCAGTCCAAACACCTCACCGCGGGTGACGGTGGCCTGGTGGTCACGAACGATGATGACCTCGCGGTGCGCGGGCGGCTCTTCGCCGACAAAGGCTGGGACCGCACCGGCGCGGACCGCGGGCACCTGTTCCTGGGGATGAATTATCGCATCAGCGAGTTGCAATCGGCGGTGGCCCTGGCGCAACTCGGCAAGCTCAAGGAGCGCGTGGCGCGTCGGCAGGAGTTGGGGGACAAGCTGACCGCGCTGATCTCCGGCCTTCCGGGAGTGCGCCCGGCCTCGCCGAGCGCGGAGTCGGGAAACACCTACTGGTTCTATCCGTTGGCGGTCGAGGAGGAGACTCTGGGAATCTCGCGCGAGCGATTCATGGCCGCGCTGAACGCGGAGGGCGTGCCTTGCTGGGGATGGCTGGGCAAGCCGCTCTACCTGTTCGAGGCCCTGCTGGAGCAGCGCACCTTCGGCACGTCCCACCATCCGTTCGACAGCCCCTGCGCCTCGCGCAAGGTCGAGTACCGGCCGGGGCTGTGCCCGAACGCGGAGCAGACCCTCCGCGAGGTGATGGCCCTGACGCTGCACGAGTTCTACTCCGACGACGATATCGCCGACCTGGCGGCCGCGATTCGCAAAGTCGCCGCGTCGGCGCAGAAGGGATAGGTTATGCAAGTTAGTAACCCGTTTTCGGCCCCGGGCAACTGGTACAGGGGCAATCTCCACACGCATACCACCAACTCCGACGGCGCGCACTCGCCGGAGGTGACGGCCGAGCTCTACCGCGCCGAGGGATACGATTTCCTATCCATCACCGATCACAGCTTCGTGACCGAACTCGCCTCCCCGTCGGAGGACTTGCTCCTGCTTCTCGGAACGGAGTTGGATGGCGATCGCTCCGAGATCGGCGAGACGTTCCACGTCGTCGGCTTCGGCCTGACGCGGGGCGGCGAGGTCCCGCGCTCCCCGAAAGTGGACGAGGCCATCGCCTGGGTGGCCGACCACGGCGGTCTGTCGGTGCTGGCGCATCCGTACTGGTCGGGATTGACCTATCGCGACCTCCTTCGCTGGGAGGGGCGTCGCGGGAGCGAGGTCATCAACACGGTGTGCGAGGGTATGATCGCGAAGGGCCACTCCTCGGTGCACTGGGACGATCTGCTCAGCCGCGGCAAGCTGCTCTGGGGGCTGGCCGTGGACGACTGTCACCGCGCCATCGGCATCGGCTATGCCGCGGTGATGGTGAAGGCGGCGGAGTTGACGCGCGACGCGATCATGGAGGCGATGCGCGCGGGCAGTTTCTACTCCACCACCGGCCCGGCCATTGAGGATGTAGTGCTGGAGGGCGACCAGATCCACGTCCGCACTTCCCCGGTGAAGCAGATCAACTTCATGTCGCAGAGCTGGCTGGGACAGCACCACCGCGCGCCCGAGGGCGAGACCATCACTGAGGCCACCTTCACCCCGCGCGGCGAGGAGCGTTACGTGCGCATCGAAGTCTGCGACGCGGAGGGCTGGCGGGCGTGGACGAATCCGGTGGTGTTCAAGGGGTAGGGGCGACTCGGCGAGTCGCCCCTCTATGCCCATGTTTTTATAGCAAGTGGAAGGCCCGCGCCACAAACACGGCCATCTGATCTCTGGTTACGACGACCTCCGGGCGATAGCTGCCGTCAGGATAGCCGCCGACGACAGCGTTGGCCTTGGCGTACTCGACGTGTTTGTAAGCCCAGAAGTCGGTCGGAACATCCGGAAAGGTGGCGGTGACAGGGCCGGGTGGCACGCCCGCGTCGCCGCCCGCCATGGCGCGGGAGACGAACACCGCCATCTGCCCTCGGTTCACCTGTTCGGCGGGATGGTAGAGTCCGTCCGGATACCCGCCGACAATACCCGCAGCCTTCGCATACTCCACGTGCCTGAAGGCCCAGTGGGTCGTCGGCACATCCGCGAAGCTCGCCGTCCCCGGCCCTACAGGCACGTTGCCCTCCCCTCCTGCCACCGCGCGGGAAATGAACACGGCCATCTGGTCGCGCGTCACCGCTCCGCTGGGTTGGTAGGTGCCATCAGCATATCCGCCGACGATGCCCGCGGCGACACACTCCAGGATGGCGGGGGTGGCCCAGAAGCCGGCCGCCACATCGGAGAAGGGCGGGGCGGAGAAGATGCGGTACCCGCAAGACTCGTCCGCGATCCAGAGCGCGCCGTTCGCCGGGTTGACGGCAAAGGAGAGGGGGCGGAAGTACCCCAGCTCGGGACCCAGGTCGTCGAGCGTCTCGCCGCTGGGGGAGAGGACGTAGAGGGGGTAGCCGAACCGAGATCCCATCCCGGCCCCGGAGACCCAGCAGTTGCCGGTGCGGGAGTCAACTGCGACGAGCCTATCGTCCCACTGCTCGATCCCCCTCCACAGGGGGCGGCCGCTGGCGTCGAGGTGGGAGACGTAGGGAGTGGCGCGGTCCAGGTCGGTTTCCTGATCGCAGACCCAGACGGAGCCATCCCTCTGGTTCACCGACAGGGAACGCGGGTAAACAACGTCCTCCAGGACCGTGAGCGCGCCGCCTGGGGAGATGTGCAGCAGCCTGCAACTCCACTCTCTGGTGGCCAGGTCGTAATACCCGCCGGCGGTCCAGAGCGATCCATCCGGCGCGAACTGACCCAGGTACAAGGACCAGTCATAGGTGAACGTCTGAAGCAACGCGCCGGCGGCCGAGTAGTGTTCGAGTCCCGCGGCGCTGTAGACCCAGACCGATCGGTCTCGGGGGTTGAGCGCGAGGTAGACCCTGATATACCCCTCGTACGTGCCGGAGAACGGAAGCGGCGTGCCGTCGGAGGAGAAGTGCCCTATGGCTCCATCTTCCGCCACCCAGACAGAGCTGTCTACGGTGTCCAGACTCAGGCTGTGGGCGGGATACGGCAGCGGCCGCCGCCAGAGTTCCTGTCCGCTGGCGTCGAACCGGGCGACCCAGGGGGCCTTTCGGGGACCATAGCACTCCCCCGCGCCCGCGAGCCAGTAGCCCCCGTCCGCGGGACTCACGGCCGCGCAGGTGGGGCGCAACAGGCCCCGATCCTCCCACAGCACAGTGCCATTCGACGCGAGGTGGACCAGTCCGGCAGCGCCTGCCCGAGACCACAGCGATCCATCTGTGGAGTTGAGTGACAGTACTCCCGCGCGCCCGCCTGTCCCTTGGGCAAGCCTCCGCACCTCGGTTCCGCTCGGAGACAGGAGCACCAAGTCCTCGGTGCAGGTCCAATCCCCAAGAGAGGAGGACTTGCGGTACCAGCAGTTTCCAGTAGCGGGATCCACGGCCAGGTCAGCTATCTCACTGTAGCCCGTGCTGCTCCAGAGGATCTCGTCGTCCGCCGAGAGGTGATAGAGCCTTCCCATACCCGCGGTCCAGAGCGAACCATCGGAGGCGTTGAGTGAAAGGTAGTATCCCGCGTCGGCGAGTTCCCAGAGCAGGATGCCGTCAGACGAAAAGTGCTTGAGGGCATACGGCTCCATGTCCCAGACCCAGCAGGAACCATCTATCGGGTTGACGGCGATGGTGCGCGGCTCGGCGACGTCGGTGACGCGAAGCGTCTCCTCTCCCGTGGCGGAGAGTCGGACCACCGCGTGGACGACATCATACTCGTAGTTGCTCAACCAGACTGAGCCGTCGGTGGCGTTCACCGCCAGGCCGTCCGCAGCGTAGTCGCCCCGCCATAGCTCCTGCCCCTCGCGGGACAGGTGGATCACCTGCCTGGCATTGCGATCGGCGACCCAGCACGATCCGTCAGCAGTGTTCACGGCCAGCGCCAGCGGCCGCTGGAAATGGGCAAACTCCTGAAGGGTATTCCCCTCAGCATCGAGGTGCACCACCGTGAGGCCAAGAATCGCCCAGCAGGACCCATCGCTGGGATCCACGGCGGTAGCGTACGGCTCGCCGTAGGGGCTTCGGTACACCTCGGAGATCAGGCCGCTCCCGAGGGCGAAGGAGGCCGACATCAGAACGGCCCCGCAGATCAGCAGGTACGTGAGGCGACCCTTCATCGCGCCATTCTCCTTTCACGCCGACCGGCGTGCACCGTGTATCTTAGCAGGCAACTGGTCACGATCTCAACCCTTAGACGCGAGAACGGGACGAGAAGTTCTCGCCGGATGGAGCTTTCTGCAACGCGCCAGGCCTGTGATGTGGGTCAATCCGCCCATGGTTCCTTGGGGGTGTAAAGAGGCCGGCGCGGTGGTTGTGGCAGTTGTGGCGATTGTGGTATGCTCATGCCCCCGCCGTTCGTGATTCTGGCTCAGAGAGGTCCATTGCGCCCATGCCGCGCTTTGTGCTCGAGATTGGGACGGAGGAACTGCCGCCGCGGTTCTTCCCGCCGGCCCTATCGCAACTGCGCGAGCAGGCCGAGGCCATGCTTATCCGTCTGCGGCTGAGCTTCGGCGCGATCACCGTGCTCGGCACGCCGCGGCGATTGGCCCTGATCGTCGAGGACGTCGCCGCCCAGCAGGCCGCGGCCGTGCGCGAGGAACGCGGCCCGTCGGCCAAGGTGGCCTTCGATGCTGACGGCAAGCCGACCAAGGCCGCGGAGGGATTCGCCCGGCGACACGGGATAGCCGCGGCGGACCTGGTGCGCCGGGAGACCGACCAGGGCGAGTACGTCTTCGCCATCATCCACGAGCCCGAGGCCCCGGCTGCGCAAGCCCTGGCGAGCGCCTGCCCTGACCTCATCACCGGCCTCTCTTTCCCCAAGAGCATGAGGTGGGGTTCCACCTCGCTGCGCTTCGGCCGGCCGGTGCGATGGGTGCTGGCGCTGCTGGATGACGCGGTGGTGGAGTTCCCGCTGGCCGACCTGACGAGCGGCCGGAAGGTGCGGGGTCACCCGGTCTTGGCAGATGAGATGTTCCCCCTTGCCCACGCCGCGGAGTACGAGCGCGAGCTGGAGCGCCACTTTGTAGTCGTGGACCCGGCCCGGCGACGCGCCGCCATCGAGCAGCAGATCACCGAACTGGCGCAGTCGCAGGACGCGCAAGTCGTGGATGGCGGGCTGCTGGAGGAGACGGTCTACCTCGTCGAATGGCCGACCTGCGCGCGGGGCAGTTTCGACGCGGCCTTCCTCCGCCTCCCGCGGCCGGTCCTGGTGGAGGAGATGAA
Organism: uncultured bacterium; assembly: GCA_964620055.1. Classification (GTDB taxonomy): domain Bacteria; phylum Armatimonadota; class Hebobacteria; order Hebobacterales; family Hebobacteraceae; genus CAZUGW01. Next base: position 77 of record CAZUGW010000229.1, on the reverse strand, counting down.
GCACGTGCAGAGCTACTTCCCGCTGGAGGACGCGCGGGGAGAGTTGATTCCGAGCTTCATCGCGGTGCGCGACGGGG
>CAZUGW010000228.1:4309-5774 GCA_964620055.1 uncultured bacterium | reverse complement strand
GACTTCATGCACATGCAGACCATCGTGACCCTCTCGGCGAATCTGTCGCCGAGCACGAACGCGATGGTCAAGCTGTTGGCGGGACCCCACACCAACGTGCCGTTCCCGTATTTCGATGAATTCGGCACCTCGCCGAACATCTTCAGCGGCAACGGGATCATGGACGTGGTGCAGTTCGACCAGATATGGGTGAAGCACTCCACCCGGTTCATCGCCCCTGTTGACCTGACCATCGGCAAGCAGTACCTGAAGCGTGGCTCCGGCTTGCTGTTCGACAACGATCAGGAAGCCATTAAGGCCCTGCGCGCCGACTTCGGTGGCGGCCGCGTGCGCGTCGGCACGCTCCTGGGGATGCTCGACGACGAGCAGTTCCTGGGTCGCACCGCACCCCTCCCGCTGGGCGTTGACGCCACCGGCGAGGCCCTCCCGACCGACGGGCAGGACAACATCAGCCTGTTCTACCTCGACTGGAACTTTGCCGGCGACTGGACCCTCGGCGGCAACTGGCTGAGCTCCGGCTTTAACGAAGAGAAGGGGTACAGCGTCAGCCTGAGCGGTCCGCTCTACGGCCTCGGCCTCTACGGCGAGTGGTCCAAGCTGACCGATTGGCCCACCGGCGACGACTTCGCCGACCTCGATGGCGACGGCGTCCAGACCAGCGATGAGGTCAGCCTGAGTCAGTCCGACCAGGCCTGGCTGGCCGGCCTCAACTACTGCAACCCGTGGGTGACCCTCAACGGCGAGTACGGTCAGGTGGACGCCGGCTATTCCTTAGCCCTTACGACCGGCGGCTGGGACGCCTTCTTCGGTCCCGGCATCTTCAACCTGCCGCTCTCGGCGCTGCATCCGCGCGCGGAGGTGGACCCGTACTACATCAACTGGCTGGATCGCCCGCTGTTCCTCGATCCGACCAACATCGCCCAGGGCTGGCACGTCCAGGCGACTTTCCCGACCCTCTTGGGTGCGAATACCCCGCTGACCGTGTCTTACGCGGCCGGCGATGCGTATAGCCTGGACTATCTCGCCTGGCTGTTTGACGGCGGCCCCGGCACCGCCGTCGCCGCCCCCAGCAAGTGGCGGGATGCCGACGCGGTGTGGTGGGTCAAGCTGTCCCGCCAGTTGAGCACCGCGGTCAGCGCGAACCTCGTCTACGGTCACCGCGCGGTGGACAACGTGCTGTCCCCGCAGACCGTACCGGTGGCCTTCGACGCGAGTGACAATCCGATCTTCGCGACCAACGATGCGATTCAGGTCATCCGGGCTGAGGTCGTCGTTCAGTTCTAAGACCCGTCGCCTCACGTATCCGACACACCCAGCCCCCCGGCTCCGGCCGGGGGGCTGTCGTTCTTACCGGGCTGGGACTGCGCCCCGGTTGCGGTCGGCGCGGTGAACCGATATAATCGGACGGGCAGGTGCTCATGCGCCATCTGGACGTAGCCACCGGCAGAAAGCCGCACTCCGAATG
>CAZUGW010000228.1:0-4298 GCA_964620055.1 uncultured bacterium | reverse complement strand
CTGCTCCTGTGCCTCCTCTCCGGCCTGCTGCTGAGTCTCGCCTTCCCACCGGTCGGTCTGTGGTGGCTCGCCTGGGTGGCCTTGATCCCGTGGATGGCGGCGCTGCGCACTGGCTCGCGGTTCGGGACGTTCCTCGGGAGCTGGCTCGGCGGGATCGCGTTCTTCGGCCTGTTGCTCTCCTGGCTGTACCTCTTCGGCCTCTCCGTCTGGCTTCTGGTCACAGTACTTCTAGGCGCTTATCTTGCAATCTGGGGGGTCTGCGTGCGCCGCTTGGGGCCTCTCCGCCCGGCGGCGCGGCTCCTGGGAACGGCCGCGCTGTGGTGCGGCGTCGAGTGGGCGCGCGGGCTGGGCACGTATGGCTTCACCTGGGGATGGCTCGGGTATAGCCAGAGCCCCATGCTCCCGTTCCTGCCCTTCGCGCGCTACGCCGGGACTCTCGGGCTGTCCTTCCTCATCGCGCTCGTCAACGTCTCTCTCGCCGAGATCCTGGTCGCCGTGATTCGCAAGACCGCCTTCCCGGCCGCGCTGGGCCGCGCGGTGCTGGGCTGCGCGGTGGCCGCCTCCCTGCTCGGCGGCGCCAGCCTGAGGGCGCGCAGTCACGATCAAGGTCAGGCGCCCCGCGTTCGCGTCGCCGTGATCCAGGGGAGCGACCACGGGCCGCTTTCCGCAAAGGACGTGAACGTGGCGCTCACGCCGGAGGAACAGGCCCACACCTTCGATGTCTATGAATCCCTGACGATGAGAGCCGCCTCCCGAACACCGGCCCTGGTGGTGTGGCCCGAGAGCGTGCTGCCCTCTGACCCGGAGGACGACCCCGTCGTCGCCGCGCGAGTGAGCGCCATCGTGCGCCGCGCCAACGTCTGGCTGCTCGCCGGAGGCCCGGCCACGGACGCGCGGGGCCGATCCGCCAATTCGGCCTATCTGTACTCGCCGACCGGGAACGTCGTGGCGCGCTATGACAAAGTGCAGCTCGTCCCGTTCGGCGAGTACGTGCCCCTCCGGGGGCGGCTGCCGTTCCTGGAGGCCTACCACGTCCGCGCACAGGACTTCGTGGCCGGGGTGTCGCACCGGGTGCTGCAGGCCGGGACCATCTCGCTGGGGCCGACCATCTGCTTCGAGTCCACCTTCCCCGACATCTCCTGGGAATTGGTGCGCAAGGGCGCGCAGGTGCTGGTGATGATCACCAACGACTCCTGGTTCGGCCACACCGCCGCGGCGGCCCAGCACCGCCAGATCGCGGTGCTTCGCGCCGTGGAGTCCGGGCGCTGGGCGTTGCGTGCGGCGAGCACGGGGATCTCCTCTATCATCACGCCCGAGGGCCGCATTGTGGAGCAGGCGGGACTGTACCAGCCCGCGGTGCTCACCGCCGACGTGCCCCTGCTCACCGGACAACCCGTGGGCGTGCGGCTGGGACCCGCCTTCGGGTGGCTCATGCTGACGCTCGCCCTCGTCTTCGTCATCGCTCCCGCGGCGGCGCGCCGCCGCGATTCCGCCCGGCCGCCCGGCAGAGGCGCGCCCAAGGCGGGCGCGCGCGGCTAGTCCGCCGCGATCCGCTTGACGCCCTCCCCCTCCTGCGCGAGACTAGGACCGCTCTCCGAGCGAGCGGAGGGCACTCTCTCAACCCGGAGGGGTCCATGATCAAGTCGTACCGTTGGGTCGTGACGTGCGCGTTGGTCTTCGGGCTGGTGGCCGCGACGATGCTCCCAGCCGGAGCGGTCAGCGTCTCCACGACGGATGGGATGACGCTGACCCTGAACAGTGACGGCTCGTGGAATTCGCTCACCATTGACGGGAACGCGGTTCCACAACTGACCGGCGTGACGGGCGGGTTCGTCTTCCAGATGATGGACGGCGTCAAGATCCCCTACGCCCGCAACACCTTCTATGCCGGCACCCCGGTCACGGGGACCGCGACGCAGGTGAACTCCACCACCGTTCGCCTCCAGGCGACCAAGCCGATCACCGGCGGGAACCTCGTCTTCGACCTCACCCTCACCGGCGGTCAGCCCTATCTCAAAGTGGATGGGACGGTGACCGGACCCGGCTCCGACCACATCTTCTTCCTCTACTTCCGCCTCCCCGTGGATGCCGCCAACTGGACGTTCTGGAAGGACGTCTACACCAAGCAGACCATCTCCACTGCCACCAGCAACTGGTACTTCAGCAATTATCACTTCCACCAGGCCGAGCATCCGGACCTCACCGACTGGCCCTATGGCTCCATCACCAAGACCACCAGCCCGACCATGGGCCTCTCCCTCTCCCCGCTGTTCTACCCGCCGTGCGCCTACGCCATCCAGTACAACGGAGCGGGCGGATTCTGGATCGAGTTCGAGTTGGGCGTCACGCCCAAGACCACCAAGCACCCTAACACCTGCGACGTGCACTTCGTGCTCTACAAGCACGACCCGAAGTGGGGCGCGCGCAGCGCCGTCGCCAAGTACTACGCCGCCTTCCCCGGCTGGTTCACACGCGTCTCCAGTGGCGGGAACTGGATGCTCGACAGCACTCGGCCGACCAACCCTGCCGACTTCGCGATCAAGTATTTCGAGACGTATAACTGGAGCGACAGCTACACCGACGCGGCCGGCATGTTGACCTGCAAGTACCAGGAGCCGTGGTGCTGGCACCTGGACTTCACGGCCGCCAACATCGAGGGCTACGCCCAGGACATCCCCGCCAACGACCCGGTGTATTGCCCCGGGAAGGGTCAGTCCATCAAGGAGTCGGCCCAGCAGGCGATCCTCTCTACGGCCTATGACCCCAGCGGAAACTACATCGGGCCTGGGGACCGGGACCTGGACGACGGTCGGTGGACCTGCGACGGGAGCGTCCATACCTATCGTTGGATCACCAACCCGGACCTGGAAATCCCCAATGACCGGGGCTTCAACCCAGGCCGCAACCGCGGGCAGAGCGTCCAGTACTGGGAATGGTATCGGCAGTGGGGTCAGGCCCCGGGGCCGAGCGATCACTATACCGGGCTTTACCACGACTCCATGACCGGCTGGTGGGCCGGCAACGGCTATGTCCACAACTGGCGCGCCAGCCACTGGCCCTACTATGACTACAACCCGGCCGTGTACATGGGAACGAAGTACGATGCCGGCGGGCGGGGCACGGTCTGCATGTGGCCGCCCTACTCCAACGTAGAGTTCGCCAAGCTGGCCCACGAGCAGATGGTCACCGAGAATCGCCCGGTGATGGCGAACAGCGGGGCGGACTACGAACTGTTCATGATGGCGCCGTGGCTCGATATGATCGGGGCCGGCGAGAGCTACAACAGCGATCTGCATTGGCAGAGCGCGGTGCGGGCGATCGCGGGCACGAAGCCGTCCTCCTTCCTGAATGGCGCGCAGACCGAGGCCGCGATCAAGACCTGCCTGCTGTTCGGGATCTATCCCGGGATGGCGGACGGATCGAGCTTCGAGAACTACCGCACTCTGTATGCGAAGTACATGCCGATCCTCAACTCCCTGGACGCGGCCGGTTGGCAGCCCATCCCCAACGCCACCGCGAGCAACACCGCCATGTACCTGGAGCGCTTCGGCCCGGACGCGACCGGTCCTCCGCGCCCCCAGCCAGGGTGCCACCACCATCACCATCAACAGCCAGGAGATGGGATGGCCCTCCAGCCCAAGCGCGACCGTCACCGAACTGATCTACGGAAACCCGGTCAGCAAGAGCTATGACGGCCAAGGCAATCTGGTGATAGACTGCGGCACGGTGAGCAACGCGGATGACCGGGTGTACAAGGTGGTAGTGAACACCGGGCCGGTGCCGCCGGTGGCGGACTTCACCGGCAATCCGACCAGTGGCGCGGCGCCGCTCACTGTCGCGTTCACCGACCTCTCTACTGGCAGCCCGACTTCGTGGTCTTGGACGTTCGGCGACAGCGGAACCTCCACCGCGCAGAACCCCAGCCACGTGTACACCAGCGCGGGGAGCTACACCGTGGCCCTCACCGCCACCAACGCCCAAGGCTCCAACACCAAGACCAGGACCAACTACATCACTGCAGCCCAGGCGCAGGACTACCTCTGCGCCTCCCTGACGGTGAACAACGGCACCATCGCCTCCGGGGACCACACCAGCGTCCACGTCTCGGATGACTCGTATCTGGTGATCACCGCGACGAAGGCCGCCAATAAGTACACCGCCCAGGTGAGCTACACTTACAACACCGGCCTGGGTTCCCTCTCCTCCTTGGTTGTGACGACCGAGGGGAAGGTGAGCACGGGCACCCAGCCGCTGACGGTGTACGCCTACAACTACTCCACCGCGGCCTGGACCTCCAT
>CAZUGW010000227.1:0-5793 GCA_964620055.1 uncultured bacterium | reverse complement strand
CGCGCCGACCATCATCCCGCACCACTACGGGACCTACGACGACCCCGACCACCTGGCTTACAACGGCGACCCCGCCGAAGTAGCGGCGCTGATCTCGGACGCCGCGCGGCGGTTCAAGGTGTTGGCGCCGGGAGAGCGCTGGGTGTTACAACGGCAGACCTAAGCACTCGTCCCCCCTGCCTCTCCTCTTTTGCCTTTTTACTTTTTCCTTTTTACTTAACTTGCCTCTCCCGCGGTCGGCCCATTCGGCGGCACGATCTCCGGCACTCTCACCACGGCCGGCGCGGCCTTTCCGAGGTAGGCCATGAGCGTGGCGGCGAGGCCATCCAGCGACCCTCCGCCCCCTCCGCCGGCGACGAGGATCTCGGGGACGATCTTCATGTTCTTCTCGGAGAGGGCGTTGATAACGTTCACTGCCGCCGTCGGTCCCTGGCCGAGCGCCAGCACCTGCTCGCGATAGGCCTTGGCGCGGGCCAGCCCGACGGCCTCCACCTCTGCTCCTTTGGCGATACCCGTCTCGCGGATGTAGGCCGCTTCTCCGTCGGCCTCGGCCTTGCGGGCCTCCGCCCGGTTGGTCTGGATATCCACGCCGACCTTGGACTGCGCGAGTTCGGCCTGCATATCCGCGGTACCCTTGGAGGCCTCCATCGCGATCCGCTGCTCCTGGGCGTCGTGCTGCTTCTGGAAGGTCTGGATCTCCTGGTTCGCAATCTCCCTCTCGGTCAACACCGCCACCAAGTCCTCGGGGAAGATCACGTCCTGAATGTACACGCCCCGCGTCTCCACATCGTACTGGTCAATCTGTTCCTTGATGTGCGCGAAGGCCTCCTGTTGCACCCTCTGGCGGGTCTCGATAAACTCCACCGCCCTCATACTCTGTAACTTGTCCCGGAAGTGGTTGCCCACCGCCGCCTGCAGGACCTCGTTCACCAGGTTCTGCATGGTGCCGACCATGCTGATCACCCGCGGCGCCCGCGTGTCCGGGACGTGAATCTGCACTTGCAGGTCAATACTGAAGACGAAGCCTTCCTTGCTCTTCGCCACAATCTGCCGGAGTTGGCGATCCAGGCTGTGCGCCTCGGAAGAGGCGTCGGCCCAGTTCAGGGTGAGGATGGCGGTCGGCACGATCTCGGCCTGGTAGGTGTGCGGGTTGATGGGGTACTTGCCCGTGCGCAGCGGCTCCCGCCAGATGCCGCGGTGGCCGGGGCGCACCAGGGAACCGAACTTGAACTCCGCGCCAGAGGTGTCGCTTGACACTAGACCAACATAGGCCTTGATGACCGCCACCTGGCCCTGCTGGACCACGAGCATGGGGACGAGATCGACCCTCACCAGGAATGGATTGAGGGCGTAGGCCCCGTAGAGCAACGGGTCATGCTGCAGGCCGATCTTGCCGCCGTGATCGAGGAGGGCCTGGAAGTCCTGATAGTTATTGTGGAGCGAGTTCTTGCTGCCGAGAATTTGCTCGATGATCTCGGGATCGGAGGCCTCGTTCTTCTCCATCTCCGCCAGGTCGGTGAACACCCCCAGGCGGCTGGCGATGTCGCCAGAGGGCAGCGGATCGCCCTCGAAGGTGGTGACGATCCCGATCATATCCACAATCTTCCCGCCCTCGGCCGCGTGCGGGGCGATGCGCACCAGGTCCAGCTGATCGGCGTAGAGGCCGAAGGAGGTGGGAGTCAGCTTCCCACCTTGACCGGCGGAGGCCTGCAGGTCGGGGGAGATGGGAACGCCATACACCTCGCGCTTGGTGATCACCAGGAAGGCGACGGGGTGCATCGGCAGCAGGGAGCCGGGCGGCAGCACGGGGCGCTGCACGCCTTTCTGCCCGCCGGAATGAGTGAACACATGCAGGTTGGTGAAGTTCTCGAAGTCCGGCTTATAGACGGCCGACTTCGCCCCGATAGGCAGCGGCTTTCCGACCTGGGCGATCACCACGCCGACCTCGCCGGCGGGCACCTGCACCCACGGGAACTTGGTCACTTTGTAGAGGATCCAGAACTTGAACCGCCATCCGGCCATCAGCAGATCGGCCTGATACCCGGCCTCGCCGTTGAAAGCCACCGGATTGTCCTCCGTCAGCTTCCGCACGGAGAAACGCTTCATCACCAGCCCCACCTCCGCCGGACCGATGACGCGGATGGAGGGCAACACCAGGGCCAGCACGACGCCGACGGCGACCCAGATCCAGAACGCCACTGTTACAGCCGCGAGTTCCATCTCTCACACTCCCCTTCTCCGGCGACGACGCGCCAGTGGAGGGGAGGTTCGACGGGGGAGGAGGGGTTCCTTGTGGAGGTTGGTTAGCTCACTCGTCGGCAAGGCTCTGCGGCACGGCGGCCTGCAACTTGGCAAGCTCCCGGATATCCCGCCGACACAGCCAGAGGGGGATGATCCCGCAGACTCCGAACGCGCAGTCAATCACCCGCCAACCAAATGGAATACCCCGAACAGCTCCCATGACCAACGCGAACGGCACGACCAGCGCGCACGCCATCATCCCGAATTCGATCACCCAGACGTTCTTCACGGGCTGACGCAGTGGCCCAAGGAAGGCGACGGCGATCATGAAGTGCCCGAACGCCAGCCAATCCGTGCCATAGGCCATGAACGGATAGGCGGCATTGATGGACACGAGCGCATCGCGAACCGTGGTCAGCCATCGCACCAAGCCGACCGGCGCCAGGCCGCTCCACGGGGCGGAGCCAATGAGACGAGTCAGCAGCCTCAGCTCTGTCTCTAGCGGCAGCGCGGTGGCACCGCTGAGGGCGAGGCCGATGATGAAGACCCAGAGGAGCAGGCGGATGCGGCGTTGGAGAGTTGTCGGAGTCACTGGCAGGTGCCCTTCTCTATGGCTTCCCAATCACCCTACCCCCCGTATACCTCACCAACCCCTCGCACTCCTTCCCCGCTCGGCTCTGGGTGCATGGCATCATCCGCCTCTTGACGCCAGCCGCATCTGTGGTATGATGTATGTGTAATGATGTATGTGTAGTCAGAAAGGAACTGGGATGCCTGGACGAATGCACCGCACACAAATCCTGTTTCCAGAAGAAGAGTATCGCCGCCTGCAAGAGGTAGCACACGAGGAAGGGCGCTCTCTCGGCAGCGTGGTGCGGGAGGCTGTGGCGAAGTATCAGACCGGTCCTTCTCGCCAGCGGCACATCGCCGCGGCGAAGCGGTTATTGAAGATGAGCTTGCCCGCAGCCGACTGGCCGGAAATGGAGCGGAACATCATGCGAGGCGCCCTCCTCGATGAGTGATCCCTCCCCCCACTTCCTCGACGCGTGCGTACCTATGTATGCAATCGGCAGAGAGCATGCCTATCGGGAACCGTGTGCGCGCATCGTGATGGCTATAGCAGAGGGCAGTCTCAGGGTGGTCACAGATACCGAAGTTATCCAGGAGATCGCGTACCACTACCATGCCATCGGTAGGCGTGTACAGGGGGTGCGGGTAGCAAAGGAGTTCCTGGAAATGGTTGACGACGTCTTGCCGGTAAGGCGTGAGGAGGCTGTCCATGCTCTCGAGTTACAGCACGCTCATTCCTTCCTGCTCCCGCGCGATGCCATTCACGTCGCCGTGATGCAGACGGCCGGCCTGACTCGGATCATCACCGCCGACCGTCACTTCGAACGGGTTCCGGGTATAGAACGCGTTGACCCGAACGACGTAAGCTGGTGAAGCGGACAGCCTTGCTATCTATCCATTGCTTCGAAGACTACTACTATGTCCATGCGACGCGTACAAGTCCTGCTCACAGAAGACCGGTACCAGCGCCTCCGTCAACTGGCACAGGAGCGGGGATGCTCGGTCTCGCGCCTGGTGCGTGAGGCGGTTACAGCGCGCTATCCCGCCCCCACTCCGCGAGAGCGGCGCATCGCCGCGGCCAAACGCATGCTGGAGATGAACCTCCCCGTCTCCGACTGGCCCCAAATGGAAAAGGAGATCATCCGCGGCTTCCTCCTCGACGAGGAGCATCTACCCCCCTCCCTTCGTCTCGGACCCGGCCACAAGTCCGAGCAGAACGAGGGCTAATGGCCTTTTCGCCGTCTCGACTCCTCGACTCTTCGCCTATCGCCTCTCGATCCTCCTCACCCCGTCCATGTATCCCACCAACGCCTCCGGCACGGTCACCGACCCGTCCTCGTTCTGGTGGTTCTCCAGAATGCACGCGAACGTGCGGCCGACGGCCAGGCCGGAGCCGTTGAGCGTGTGCACGAACTCAGGCTTGCCCCCCTGCTCGCGCCGGAGGCGGATGCCCGCGCGCCGGGCCTGCCAGTCGCCGCAATTCGAGCACGAACTGAGCTCCATCCACTTCCCCGCGCCGGGGAACCAGGCCATCGGGTCGTAGCCCTTCACCGCGGCCATGCTCATCTCGCCCGCGCAGAGCAGCGCGAGCTGGTACGGCAGGCCCAGGCGCTGGTAGATCGTCTCGGCGTTCTTGACCAGCCCCTCCAGTTCGTCCATGGAGGTCTCGGGGAGCACGAACTTGAACATCTCCACCTTGTCGAACTGGAACTGGCGGATCAGCCCGCGGGACTCTTTGCCCGCGCTGAACTTTTCGTAGCGGAAGCACGGGGTGTAGGCCACGTACTTGATTGGCAACTGCGCCGCGTCGAGGATGTCATCGCGGTGGAGGTTGGCGAGGGCCGACTCCGACGTGGGGATGAGGAACAGATCGTTCTCGACCACGTGGAACTGCTCGTCCTCGAACTTGGGGAGATGGCCGGAGGCGATCAACGAATCGCGCCGGGCGAGCAGGGGAGGTGAGACTTCGAGATAGCCCTCCTCCTTGGTGTGCACGTCGAGCATGAAGTTGATCAGCGCCCGGCGCAGCCTCGCCCCCAGGCCCCGGAACACCTCGAAGTTCGCGCCCGCGATCTTCGTCGCCTGCTCGAAGTCCACGATCCCGAGGTCCACCGCGATATCCCAGTGACCCTTGGGCTCGAAGTCGAACTGCCGCGGCTCGCCCCATTCGCGGACGATGACGTTCTCCTCCTCGGTATCGCCCTCCGGGACCGACGCGTCCGGCAAGTTGGGGATCAGCAGAGCCAAACGCTCCGTCTCCGCCTCCACCTCGCGCACCTGCTCGTCGAGGGCCTTGATGCGCTCGCCCACCGCGCGCATCTCCGCGATCATCTCATCCGCGTCACCCTTCGCCACCTTGAGCTTCGCGATCTCGGCGGAAACGCGATTCCGCTCCGCCTTCAACGTCTCCACCTCCACCAGCAACGCGCGCCGCCTCTCATCCGCGGCCAGCAACGCGTCCAGCACCGCCGCGTCCTGGCGCCGCTTGGCAAAGCCCTGGCGGACGAGGTCAGGATGGGTGCGAAGGAAGCGTAGGTCGAGCATGGATAGGCTCCACTTGTCTCGGGTTGGCGACCGGACAGGCATTGTAGCCGGGGCGGGCGGATCGGGTCAAGCGCCTGTTGACAATTGTTGATAATCGTTGTATGTTGCACTCGAAGAAGCCGCCTCCCTGAGGGGAGCTGTGAATGCCGGGCGAGAAGGCGACGGGGCACGCGAAGGAGCGTCGGTGGTTTGTGAGTCGCATCGAAACGGTGCGCCATGAGATGGGAGTGTATGTACCCAGCCTTTACCGGCTAATGCTCCGCGTTCACGAGATCGAGCGCAACGCCGATGTGATCGTCCGTTCGCGGGTGCTGGCGGAAGCGGTTCGCGCCGATCCCGGCAGATTGCCGCGGTTGCTGCGACGGTTACAGCGCGGCGACGCGCTAAGAGACTCTAACATAACCTCATCTGTAGGACGTTGTGAGTGATGAGTGCCGC
>CAZUGW010000226.1:0-5801 GCA_964620055.1 uncultured bacterium | reverse complement strand
GATTCAGCCGGTCGTAGGAGAGCAGTTGATAGCCTGAGGATGCCTTCCAGGGCAGGACGTCCACATTATCCACTTCGATGTCCCCCATGCGACCCTCGCCCCAGGTCATAGGGGAAGGTAAAGACGGGATGGTCCAGGCCCACCCGGCGGGCTCGAACAGCCGGATCTCCTCCTCCCGCGCGTAGTCGGAAGTCGCAAACGTCACCTTTACGACCACCGGCCGGCGGCCCGGCCAATTCCCAGCCACGTCGAACACCAGCGGGCTGGAGGTGTTGCTCGCCGTGCGCCATCCCGTCAGGTCGCCCAGGCCGGCGGTCGGGGTGATGATCGTGACGTAAGGATCGGTGCTCGACAAGGTGGCGGTGACGCTGGTGGAGGTCCCGGTAAGATGCTTCACCGTGACGATGAGCTTGATCCGCTCGCCGGGGTCGGGCTGCCCGTCGGAGTCTCCGGCGGAATCGTCCACCTGGTAGCCCATTAGGACCATGCGCTTGCGGGCGGGAGAACCAGTGAGCGCCTGCTGGAGGTTGATCCGGCCCAGCCCCACTTGGTCCACGAAATCCAGATTGAGGCCGTCAATCCCGTCGGTTGTGCCGGCGAGCTGACCGACGATCTGGGCGGTGGTCCAGGTAGGGTGAGCCGCGACGAGCAGGCCCAACGATCCCACCGCGTGCGGGCAGGCCATGCTGGTGCCGTCCGAACGGTAATAGTCCCCGCCGACGGTGTGCAGGCCGTCGCCGTACATGTCGGTCCCTGCGGCGTGCAGGGAGAGGATGTCCACTCCCGGCGCGGCCACGTCAATGCGCGTGCCGTAGTTGGAGAAATCGGCCTTCGTATCTCCGTACTGCGTCGCGGCGACGCACACCACATTGCGCAACCCGGCCGGGGAGTAGTACTGCGCGTCGTCGTAGGAATTCCCCGCCGCGGCCACGACGATACACCCCTGACCATAGGCATGGTTCACCGCATCCTGGAACAACTGGTAGTACCCATAGCCGCCCCAACTGTTATTCATCACGTCCGCGCCGTTGTCGGCCGCGTAGCGCATGCCCTCGGCGAGCGCCGTGGCGAACGTGTACCCGGAGGCATCGAAGACCTCCACCGGCATGATCTTCCCCGACCAGTTGATCCCGGCCACCCCCAGCCCGTTGTTGGTGGCCGCGGCGATGGTGCCCGAGACGTGGGTGCCGTGCCCGTAACCGTCTGTAGGATCGTTGTCGTCCGCGCTGAAGTCCCACCCCATGGTGTCGTCCACGAACCCGTTGTTGTCGTCGTCAATCCCGTTGCCCGCGATCTCGTCCGTGTTCGTCCAGAGCCGGCCGGCGAGATCGGGGTGGGTATAGTCAACCCCGGTGTCCACCACCGCCAGCACCACCGAACTGCCGCCCGTGGTCACGTCCCACCCCTGCGCGGCCTTGATCGCGTACAACCCCCACATGTCCGGATAGGGCTGGCCCCACGCGCCAGTCGAACTGTAGTACGGGTCGTTTGGCGAGAGAGAGACCGAAACCCTGTAGTCCGGCTCGGCGTAGACCACGGAGGAGTCGCGCTGCAGCTCCGCTACGGCGGCGGGGACGTCGGAGCCGGGATCGAGCGTGAGCACGAGGATGTCCTCGAGGTCGGGAGGCGTGACGTCGTGCGGCGCGCGAGCCGCGCGTGCAGGGAACTTCGCTCGGATGGCGGCGGCGCGGTCGGCCGCGCGTATCGGCCCGGCCGCCCCGCGGGGCCACAGATCCGCGAACAGCGGCCTTGCGCCGCGCACGTGGGCCCGCGCCATCGCCGTCGCCAGCCCCGGCGGGAGCGCCCTGGTCCGGCCCAGCGCCGCCGGCGCCGCCTCGGGCCTCATCTTCACAACGACACGATCGGGCGCGTACCCGAGATCCGGCGGGGCGACCGGCTGGCCGCATGCCAGCTCCGCCAGCAGACCCATGAGAGCGGCCGTGAGGAGACAGACACGACGTAGGCTTGCTGTAGACATCCAGGACACCTCACCCACAGGCAACCGCCCCTCCGGCGGCTCCCGGTTCTCACGAGAGACGGCCGCCCCGCCCTGCTCGAGAAGAGGCGGACGGTCGGGCAAGCGGCCTGCTCTCTCAGTTAAGTAACAGGTTCTCCGCCGCGGCCTCCACCTCCTGCCCCCCAGCCCGCCAAGACGCCGGCCTTGGACGCCAGCCGCGCCCGGCAGGGGATGGCGAGATCGGATACGAAGAGGGGCGGTGAAGCTGCCTGTGGAGGTGTGCCCGCCGATGACCTCACGCGAGAGACTGCTGGCCGCGCTGCACGGGGAACTGCCCGACCGACTGCCCTGGGCGCCGGAGTTCAACATGGTGTTCGGGGAGCGCGTGCTGCGCGAGATTCCCGGCGAGTTGTACGCGCCGGAGAATGCTTACCTTGAGACCTGCCGCCGCATGAAAGCCGAGTGCTTCGCCCGGGTGGATGCGATCGAGGTCACCTACCGCAACGTCGAGGTGCTCGAGACGCGCGACGGCGACGAGATCACCCGCACGTTCAAGACGCCCACGCGCGACCTCACCCTCCGCTCCCGCATGATCTCCGACATCGGCGTGGAGATGGAGTACCAACACCTGGTGCGCACGGTGGAAGATGCGCGCGCCTATCGGTTTATCTACGAGGATGCGGTCTACACCCCGCGCTATGGCTACGTCCAGTCCCGCCTCGACGCGATGGAAGATGCCGGGCTGTACTCCATCTTCGGCCCGCCCACGCCGCTGCTCGATCTCATCATGTTCCAGATCAGGCTGCCGAACGTGTACTTCTTCCTGGAGGACCACCCCCAGGAGATGGAGGCCCTGCTCGCCACCATGCACCGCCGCAACTGCGAGTACTACGAACTTGCCGCGGCCGGGCCGGGCGAGGTGGTGCGGCCCTTTGAGGACACCTCCACCACGCTCCTCTCCCCCGAGATGTATCGGCGCTATTGCCTCAAACAACTGCAGGACTACCGCGACATCTGCCATGCGCACGGCAAGCTGTTCGTGCCGCACATGTGCGGATTGCTCAAGGGCGTGCTGCCCGAACTGGCCGAGACCGGAGTGGACGGCATCGAGGCCGTGACTCCTCCTCCGCTCGGCGATTGCCCCATCGGCCTGGCCCGCGAGAAGCTCGGCCCCAACGTCACTCTCATCGGCGGCCTCGACCCCACCCAATTCGTCGGCGCCACGCCGGATAAGACCCGGGCCATGCTCCTGGACTACGTCTCCCAGATGGGCGACGGGCGGAGGATGGTGCTGGGGCATGAGGAGATCCATATCAAGGCCGACCTCGAGAGCGTGCGGGTGATCCCGGAGTTGCTGGAGGAGTTCGCGAGGTTCAGATGATCTCGATACCAAGCTATCCACCGGCTGCCCCGGGATTGCGACTGGGGTGTCTACGCGGAGACGGGTGGCGTCTATCGGAGGGAGACGGGAGAAGGCGGAAGGTGAGGAACTAGGGGCCAGGGGCCAGGGGCCGGGGGCCAGGGAAACTGGGACGGTGGGCGGGGTGGCGAGGGGTCTGGGTAGGGGGCCTCGGGTATAGGGTGTAGTGTCAATACGCTTTAATGTATTGTCTGAGAGCGAGACACATCTACGCACTGACGTCGGGAATCTCGGAATCTGGGAGACTTGCGGAGACTTTGGGTCTCTCGTCGGGAGACCGGTAGGGCGGCGGAGGGGACGGCCAGAGTAATAGCCACAGATGAACACAGATAGATACAGATCAGTGTGCCACTCGGCCCGGCCGGCCATCGGGGAGAGGGACGGGGCAGGTGGGGCCGAGGTGGTCATGGCGTTCTCTCCTTTCCGGCTGGGGCGTTTGGCGTGTGGTGCGTTTAGATGCTTCTACTGGTATTATATCGCAGGAAATGTATCTGTCAAGAGGGGAAAGAGAGGCGATTCGGGGGAGAACGTCCCGCACAGTGTCCGCGCGGAAGGTCACCGCATCGTCGCAGTGACGCCGCTGGAGGAGTATGTGAAGCTGCTGGTGGAACGGGGCACGTAGGGGCACGACCTGTGGCTCTGCCACCCCGTTGAGTGGGCAACGCCACCCCAGAGGGGTCGTGCCCTCTCCGCAGCCCCGTGCAAGTCCAAATGGGCACGACCTGTCGTGCCCCTACCCGGGATCTGCCGCCCCTCTCGATTCTTCGCTGCTTTCAGCAGGAACCTACCTGCACCCCGCCGAAGTCGCTTTCCGCTGTCTTCCTGAGGCGCCGTGTTCTTTCCGAGCAGTGGCCGGGCATCAGCCGGAGGCAGGCGGAAGGGCATTTCGCAGTGCGGAGGTTTCCGATGAGGCTTAGGCCACTCGTTTCTCTTCTTGGCTTGGTGCTGCTGGTGGGGGTTCCGTGCTGGGGGGCGGAGACCGTCGTGGAAGCGTGGCGGTCTGTCCCCCCCGCGTTCTCCGAGCCGCGCTCCGTCTCGGTAAACCCCACGGACGGCTCCTGCTGGGTCGCAAGCCACGGGCCTGGCCAAGTAGTACATCTCTCGGCGGTCGGGGCGGAGCTATGGCGGTCAGCCAGCGGCGCGTTCACCTCTCCGCAGTCGGTCTCGGTAAACCCCACGGATGGCTCCTGCTGGGTGGCGGACTACAGCTCCTGCCAGGTGGTGCACCTGTCGGCGGCCGGGGCGGAGCTGTGGCGGTCGGCCAGCGGAGCATTCTCTGCCCCGTACTCCGTCTCGGTGAACCCTACGGATGGCTCCTGTTGGATGGCGGACTATGCCGGCAACCAGGTGGTGCACCTCTCGGCGGACGGGGCAGAGCTGTGGCGGTCGGTCGGCGGCATGTTCTACTCCCCGCAATCCGTCTCGGTGAACCCCACGGATGGCTCCTGCTGGGTGGCGGACGCCGCGCACGACCAGGTAGTGCATCTGTCGGCGGCCAGCGGCGCGTTCTCCTCCCCGCAGTCCGTCTCGGCGAATCTCACGGATGGCTCCTGCTGGGTGGCGGACGACGGGCACAACCAGGTGGTGCACCTCTCTACGGCCGGAGCCGAGTTGTGGCGGTCGGCCAGCGGCGCGTTCGTTCAGCCGCAGTCTGTCTCGGTTAACCCCACGGATGGCTCCTGTTGGGTGGCGGATTGGGCCTACTCCCAGGTGGTGCATGTCTCCGCGGCCGGAGCGGAGTTGTGGCGGTCGGCCAGCGGCGCGTTCTACCCGTTGTCCGTCGCGGTGAACCCCACGGATGGCTCCTGCTGGGTGGCGGATTTCGACCACGGCCAGGTGGTGCACCTCTCGGCGGCCGGGGCGGAGTTGTGGCGGTCGGACAGCGGCGCGTTCTATTACCCGTACTCCGTCTCGGTGAACCCCACGGATGGCTCCTGCTGGGTGGCGGATGGCGGCCACAGCCAGGTGGTGCACCTGTCGGCGGCCGGGGCGGAGGTGTGGCGGTCGGCCGGCGGCGCGTTCTCCGAATCGCGGTCCGTCTCGGTGAACCCCACGGATGGCTCCTGCTGGGTGGCGTATTCCGGCAGTGATGGCCAGGTGGTGCACCTGTCGGCGGCCGGAGCGGAGGTGTGGCGGTCGTCCGGCGGCGCGTTCATTGAACCGTTTTCCGTCTCGGTGAACCCCGCAGATGGCTCCTGCTGGGTGGCGGACCTCGGGGACCAGGTGGTGCACCTGTCGGCGGCCGGGGCGGAGCTGTGGCGGTCGGCCAGCGGCGTGTTCAACCAGCCGCGCTCCGTCTCGGTGAACCCCGCGGATGGTTCCTGCTGGGTGGCGGACTACGACGGGGTGGTGCACCTCTCGGGGAGTGGGGCGGAGCTGTGGCGGTCGGCCAGCGGCGCGTTCATTGATCCGCGGTCCGTCTCG
>CAZUGW010000225.1:0-5820 GCA_964620055.1 uncultured bacterium | reverse complement strand
GTATTGGAGGGCAGGGCGAAATGTCTGTGGAGTGGACCTCCGGATGGGGGACTTGGGGGCGAGAGTTTCCGAATTGGGGCGGATTGCAGAGACTTCGGGTCTCTCATTTGGAGACTACGAGGGGTGGCAGGGGCAAGGGCCCTTCGACCCCCTTCGCTTCGCTCAGGGCTCCGGCAGGCCGCAGATGGGCACGGATGAACCCGCCACTCAGGCTCGACGGCAAGCGCGGAGGGGGAAGGCGTCGGTGTAGTCGAGTTGCGCATCTCACTTCCCCCTTTCGGATTGAAGCGCCGGCCTTTCTGCGCTTCTGATGCTAGTATAGCAGATAAAATATATTTGTCAAGTGGGGGAAGAGTCGAGGAGTCGAGGAGTCGAAAGGCGGGAGAGGCGCGGCGAACCACAGATGGCCCCGCCTTCGCCGAGGCTATGGCGGGCGGGCGCGGATAGACGCGGATGGGGGCGAAGGAGCGCCGGGGCCGGCTCGTCTGCCCCCACCGCGCCTGGAGCTTGCCTTGAATGCGGTCCAAGAGTCTCCTTTCCCTGCCCAGGCGTCCCTCCCGCCCCTGAGGGCCTGTGCGCAGGAGAGAGGTCATCCGGCCCACCCGGACGCCTGGGCGGGGAAAGGAGACGGGGAGGGCAGGGGAAAGCACCTCTTGGCCGGAACCAATCCGATCATCGGGTAGACACGACGAGAAACATGCGTACGCTAGTCCCAGATGGCTTCTACGCGCAACCCCAGAGAAGCCGCGCGCAGATCGTGCGCCGCGTGTGTGAACGGTTGGAAACGGCCTATGACCGGCCGCGGCTGGGCAACCCGCGTCGTCCGGTGGACGACCTGCTCTACGTCATCATCTCCAACCGCACGGCCCCGGCCACGGCCGTTTCCACGTATGCGGCATTGAGACGGCGTTACCGCAGTTGGGATACCATCGCTGACGCATCCGTGCGGCAGATCGAAGCCGTCCTCCGGCCCGCCGGCCTCTCCCGCAAGAAGGCCGCCCAGATCCGTGGCATCGCACGCCAGCTCCGGTCGGACTGGGGACGCGTGACCCTCGCTCCCCTCCGCGATCACTCCGACAGCGAGGTTCATAGCTATCTGCGCTCGTTGCCTGGTGTGTCCACGAAGGTGGCATACTGCGTCATGATGTACACGATGGAGCGGCAAGTGCTGCCCGTAGACGTGCACGTGCATCGGGTCTGCCGGCGCTTGGGTTGGCTCGATAAGAAGCGCGCCGACCAGTCGCACGAGGTGCTGTCTGCGCTCGTGCCCCCCGGCCGGCGATTTGCGTTTCACGTAAACTGTATCGTTCTGGGGCGGAAGGTATGCACCCCAAGTAAGCCGAACCATAGTCACTGCGTCATACGGGAGTACTGCGAGTATGCCTGGCGGCACTACAAAGAGGGGGATGTCTCCCAGGCCCACAGCGATTGACCTGTTCTGTGGGGTCGGCGGCATGTCGCTCGGCTTCGAGCAGGCCGGGTTCGACGTGCTTGCCGCCTTCGATTGCGAGCAGCGGCACGTTGACACCTATCACGGGAACTTCCCTCACGCCAAAGCCGTTTGCGCCGATCTCAGCGCTCTCTCCGGGGACGAGGTTCGCGCCCAAGCCGGTCTCGGCGACCGCCACATTGACGTCGTGTTCGGCGGCCCGCCGTGCCAAGGGTTCTCGTTTATCGGCCAGCGCAAGCGCAATGACCCCAGGAGCGAACTGCTCCTGCATTTCGCCCGTCTGGTTGGAGAGATCAAGCCATCATACTTCGTCGTCGAGAACGTAAGCGGCGTGCTGAAGGACTGGTCGGCGAAGTGGCTCAAGGGCTTCAAGAGGAAGGCAAGGGAAGCCGGGTACGAGCTATCCGAAGCGAAGCTGCTCAACGCCGCGGACTTCGGCGTTCCCCAGAACCGTCGCAGGGTATTCATCATCGGGGCGCGCAAGGGCCTTGCTCTCCCTCAGTCCCCCGAGCCACTCACCACGGGCAACGGCAACGCGGGCGCGCTCTTGCTGCGTCCCGTCGTCAGAGATGCGATCGGCGACCTGCCGGACGTTGACGAGTACGACGACCTGCTCGTGTCCGACGGGATCACGCTGGAGTCAGAGGCCGCCACCGACTACGCGCGTTACCTGCGCGGGGAGAAGCGCGATCCCACCGACCTGTCGCGAAAGCGACGGAAGCCGCTCAGGCTCAATGGTTGCCTTCGAACGGAGCACACGGACGAGACGGTGCGCCGGTTTCGCAGCACCGAGCAGGGCGAGTACGAGCCGACGAGTCGTCTGTACCGGCTCAGGTGGGAGGGTCTTGCCCCTACGATCAGGGCTGGGACCGACTCATCTCGCGGCTCTTTCATGGCCGCGCGCCCGATCCATCCCGAACACGACCGCTGCATCTCCGTGCGGGAAGCCGCGCGGCTGCACTCATTTCCGGACTGGTTCCAGTTCCACGGCACGAAGTGGCACGGGTTCCGGCAGATTGGGAACTCGGTGCCACCGTTCCTGGCGCGCGGCGCAGCCCAACGGATAGTGGAAGCCCTTTGCGAAGGGCACGCGGAGGAAAGGCATGAGGACACCGAAACAGCCTCACTATGAACCCGTCAGCGCTTCACCGGTCAAATCGTTCTTCGTGTCAATGCTCACCAGGGACATTAGGCTGGAGGAGGCTATTCTCGATCTGCTCGACAACTGCGTGGACGGCATCCTCCGCACCAATAGCCACACCAGCGATACCAACCGACCGTACGATGGATTCGGGGCGGAAATCCAGTTCGGTAAGGACTCGTTCCTGATCGCCGACAACTGTGGCGGCATCCCTTGGGGTCTGCACAACTACGCCTTCAGGATGGGGCGCGCGCATGATCGGGAGGCTGACGCGCCCGGAACGGTAGGCGTCTACGGTATCGGCATGAAACGCGCCATCTTCAAGATGGGCCGACATTGCCTCATTTCCACCCAGAACGGAAATCACAGGTATGAGGTGGAGATCACGGCGACATGGATAGACGACGAGGAGGAGTGGCGTATCCCCGTTAGCTCCGCGAAAAAGCCGCTGAACCAGGACGGCACCGCTGTCTTCGTTGGTGACCTGCATCCTGGCATCCGGAAGCGCTTCAGCGACGATGCTAAGGCGTTCAAGTCTGAGCTCATGAATATGGTGGCCACCCACTATGCATTCATTATCGACAAGGGCTTCGCGGTCAGGATCAACGGCGACGTCGTGAAGCCGCGCCCGACTCGGCTGGTCTTCCACAGGGATGCCGGGAAGGTGCCCGCGATCCGGCCTTTCATGTTCCGGACGATGACCGACGAGGGAGTCGAGGTGTTTCTTGCAGTGGGCTTCACCCGACCCATTCCCTCCCAAGACGAAGCCCAGAGCGAACAGGAAGAGAAGCGCTACTCTTCTCTAGACGCAGGATGGACCGTGGTCTGTAACGACAGAGCCGTGCTGTACTGCGACCGGAGCGAACTCACGGGCTGGGGCGAAGCCGGTATACCCCGCTATCACACTCAGTTCACCGCGATCTCAGGCATAGTGGAGTTCAGGTCGGATGACGCGTCCAAGCTTCCCACCACTACCACGAAGCGCGGGATCGATGCTTCGTCCGCACTCTACCTTCAGGTCAAGAACAAGATGCGGGAGGGGATGCGCATTTTCACGGACTACACGAATAGGTGGAAGGGACGCGCCGAAGAGTCCAGGAGACAGATAGAGGCAGCCGGCGAGCCGCTCGCCTTCGAAGAGGTAAAGGCCAGGGCTGAGACACAGGGCCTCCGCTTTGCCCCGACTACCAGGTCCATTCCTGCAGGCCTCCAGTATAAGCCAGAGCTTCCCCTTCCGAAGAGACTGGAGCCGAGGAAGAGGCGGATCTCTTTCGTCAAAGACGAGGAAGAGGTGCGGGTCGTCGCGGAGTACGTACTCAGGGATCCTGATGCCGATCCCTCTATGGTCGGAGAGAAGTGCTTCGACCTGGTTCTCAAGGAGGCCAGGAGATGAGGCACCCCCCCTATCACCTGCGTGTGAACAAGGCTGTAGATCGCCTGGCACTCATCGAAGCGATCAGACATCTCGAGAAGCTGGACGATATCTCGGCATACACATACTACGGATTCGGCGGCCCGTACCTAGAGGAGTTCCGCTTGCTGTACGAACTGTACCCGCGCATGCGGATGGTATCCATTGAGCAGGATGAGGAAACGTATAAGCGGCAGAGGTTCCATCTCCCCTGTGGCACGCTCCGACTTGAGAAAGCGGAATGTGGCTCGTTCTTGGCACAGTACGAGCCCGAGGACGAGAAGAGCATATTCTGGTTGGACTTCACCGGGCTCGAATACGCGCATTTCGACAACTTCATGACGTTGCTTGGCAAGGTCGCGACACGAAGCATGGTCAAGATCACCTTGCGCGCCGAGCCGCAGGACTACATTGGTAGTGATGAAGCCGAGGAGCTCCGCCTGGCCCAGGAGTTCCGAAGGAGATTCGAGGCCGTCTTACCGGACGCGTCTGCAAGTCCTCCCGTGGGATTCAGGGGTTTCGCATGCCTGCTCCAGGATATGGTGCAGATCGCGGCGCAGAATGCCTTACCCGGCGCGCTGCCCCTGATGTTCCAGCCGGTTTCCTCTTTCTGCTACTCCGACGGCACGGGGATGTTCACCCTAACGGGCATCGTGTGCGCCAGAAGCGAGGAATCTATGATAAGGAGTGCATTCCACGGGTGGCAGTTTGCCAATCTCAACTGGGCCAAACCAAAGGTCATCGACATGCCGGTTCTCAGCACCAAGGAGCGCCTGCACCTTGAGTGCCTGCTGCCGTGCAGCGGGAGTGCAGGAGCTGCTCTGCGCGAGGCGCTCGGCTATCTCATTGATCGAGATAGGAGGAGCACGGAAGCCAAGCTCAAGCAGTACGCGGACTTCCATCGATACTCCCCCTACTTCATGAGAGCGACCCCCTAGCGCACTCGCTGGCGAGGACCACGCCCACTGCACTGTTCGTCGGGAGTCTGTCTCTCGCCACCTCGCGGCCATTCGCGCCTCCGCCCCTCCCCGCCCTAGCACCTCTTGTACTACTTACAATCGTTTATTGATAAGTCAACAAATCCAAATGCCGTCCCATTCCTAGACAACACACCGCTTACATGCAATGTGCCACGTGGCACATACCGCGCCGCCCTCCCCTCCCATTCCCTCTCCCTGTGCCGAGGCCTGCCCTGAGCGGAGCGAACGGGTACCTTCTTGTTGACCCATTGTCTCTCTATCTGCGTTCATCCGCGTTCTCTCCTCCTCCCTCCTTCCCTTGACACACACGCCCACGTATGTGTAATATCCACCGTCTCCGAAAGGCGGACCCTCTTTGGGACGAGTGATTGCCGTCGTGAACCAGAAGGGCGGGGTGGGGAAGACGACCACCGCCCTCAACCTCGGCGCCTGCCTCGCCGCGGCGGGGAGGCGGGTGCTCCTGGTGGATATGGACCCCCAGGGCAATGCCACCTCCGGCGTCGGGGTGGACCCGGCGCAGCTCACCGGGACGGTCTATGAGTGCCTGCGCGAGGCCGCCCCGCTTTCCACCGTGACCCTCCCCTCGGCCGTGGCGAACCTCTGGCTCGCCCCTGCCACCGTGGACCTCGCCGGGGCGGAGATCGAGCTGGTCGGCGAGATGGCCCGCGAGACCCGGCTGCGAACCTGCCTGGACGGGGCGACGGCGGAGTACGACTACATTCTCCTGGACAGCCCGCCGTCGCTGGGCCTGCTCACCGTGAACTGCCTCACCGCCGCCGACGCGGTGCTGATCCCGATCCAGTGCGAATACTACGCCCTGCAGGGCCTGGCCCAGCTT
>CAZUGW010000224.1:0-5827 GCA_964620055.1 uncultured bacterium | reverse complement strand
GGTCTGGGTGGGGGGGGGCCGGGGGGGGGGGGGGCGGATGGATCCGGTGGAGGTGGGGGCGCTCCGCGGGGAGGTCATCAACTGCATGCTCGTCAGTGACGGGTATGCCTACTGCACCAGCCGCGCGGCGCTGATCGTCTATGACGTTAGCGATCCCTCCCGGCCCACTCTGGTCGGTAGGTGGGAGGATCCCGCTCCAGGATGGGTGCACGGGATAACGCGACTGGGGCGGTACCTGTACGTTTCCTGCTATTCGGACGAGGCGACGCTGATCGTCTACGACTTGAGCGATCCTGCAGACCCGGTGCATGTCGGATCGTATTGGCCCGGCGAGATCGGCAAGGTGTACGTGCATGGCGAGTACGGATATGCGGTTACCCCGTACAACGTGACTATCTTCGACCTCTCCGACCCCAGCCACCCGACCGCGGTCAACTGGTACTACGACGACGCCATCCACAGCGGCGCGCGAGTTGCTTTTTCGGGCGACTACGCCTTCTTCGCAGACACGGTGGGCAGTCTCACTGTGCTGAGTCTGGCTGATCCAATTTACCCGACGCGGGTGACACGCCTGGATATCGCTGAGTTTGCGACGGACATCGCAGTGAGTGGTGACCATCTGTTCCTGGGATTCCCCTATGAGGGACTGCATATCTTCGATATCTCCGATCCGAGTGCGCCGCTGGAGGTCGGCTCACTCAGCGACCCGCTTTGGTGGACGGACGGGCTCGTGATCTCGGGCGACTACGCCTTCGTGGCAGCGGCGGACATGGGGCAAAGTCGGATCCGCGTCGTCGATGTATCGGTCCCGTCCGATCCCCGGGAGGTCTCGTCCTACGAGACGGATCGCGGACTGGGAGGGCTGAGTCTTGACGGAGACGCGCTCTATGCGAGCGTGTGTTCCCTTGGGTTCAGGGCATTCGATATCTCAGATCCACTGGCGATCAGCGAATTGAGCCACTTCACCAACCCCGGGATCATTCGCGCGCTGAGGGCGGCGGGGGACATGGCATACATTTCGGACTGGGACGCCATCTACGCGGTGGATATCTCGACTCCCGAGACGCCGCATGTGGTCAGCTCCTACCCGACGTCTTGGTGGATTGACCCTCAAGCGGTCACACGTGATGGATACGTCTACTGCGTTACAGTCGGAGCGCCGGAGGGGCTGCGAATCCTCGACTTCTCTGATCCCGCGAATCCAACGGAGGCCGCGACCCTCTATCCCGGCCTTGACATTGGCCCCGTGGCAGTGTCCGAGCAGCGCGCATACGCGGTGGATAACGACAACTGGCTGATTCGTATTCTAGATGTCTCTGATCCCTATGCACCGCAGGAGATAGGAAGCTTCGACGCCCAGCACTGGCATGAGGCGGCCCCCCTGGAGACTACCCTTACCTCGCATCTCGCTGCCTCCGGAGCCTACATCTATGCGCTTGGGCCGGAGGGGGTCCACGCAATCGACACGACCGACCCGGCATCACCGGTAGAGCGTGTTGGCGCCGGCTGGTACAATGGGGTTCAGGCGTGGACCTTGAGCGGCAGCCACATCTACCTGGCGATGGGGAATTCAGGGCTGGGCCTTATTGATATCTCGGAGCCCAGCACCCCCGCCTGGCTGGGGGTATTTCCCATTGATGAGCCCTATCCGGGAACGGGTGGGAGTGGTATCGCCGATGTCGCGGTGTCCGGGTGCTATGCTTACCTCACAACTGCAGAGCAGTCGCTGTTGGTCGTTGACGTGTCTGATCCATCCGCGCCGGTATGGGTCGGCTCGTACCCAGCGCCCTTCCCATATTACCATCTGAGCGTCGCCGCTTCGGGGCGTGAGGTGGTGCTCGGGGAGTGCGGCCGAGGTCTCACCATCTTGCGCAATCCAGCACCGTTCGCTGACATTCCCAGCGCCTTTTGGGCCTATGACCAGATCTCGGCCTGCCGCGACGCGGGACTCGCCAACGGCTACTGGGACGAGACCTATCGGCCGGCCGATCCCATCACCCGCTCCGATATGGCCGTCTTCACCTCTCGCGCGCTGGCGGGAGGGGAGGAGGGTGTGCCGGCGGGTCCGGGTACGGCGACTTTCGCCGACGTGCCGACCAGCTATTGGGCGTACAAGTATGTGGAGTACGCCTACGCGCAAGGAATAGTGAGCGGCTACTGGGATGGCTACCGTCCGGCGCAGGTAGTGGATCGCGCGCAGATCGCGGTGTTCGTGTCGCGGGCGATGGCGGGTGGTGACGGAAATGTGCCGGATGATCCCGATGGCACGCCGTTCTTCCCGGATGTGCCGAGCACGCACTGGGCATATAGGTATATCGAGTATTGCCACGATCAGGGCGTGGTCAGCGGGTATTGGGATGGTTATCATCCCGAGGAGGCGGTGAACCGCGCGCAGATGGCGGTGTTCGTGGCGAGGGCGTTCACGTTGCCGATGTAACGGCATTAACACGAAGAGCACGAAGGGCACAAAGGAGAGCACAAAGGGAAAGAGCGGCCATCCGGCCGCTCTTTCCCTTTGTGCAGGAGGACTTGCGCGACGCGCCTCTAAGATACACCCCATCTGTCAAGCAGGGAGGTCGCGATGCTCCGCGTGCTGTTGCTCACGATGGTGATGGGTGCGATGGTCCTTCCCGCGTGCGCGGCGACGTATTATGTGGATGGCACGCGCGGGGAGGATGCGCGCGATGGGAAGTCGGTGAAGACGGCGTGGAAGACGCTGGCCAAGGCGAATGCCGGGCTGAGGCCGGGGGATACGTGCGTGGTGAGAGGGGGGAAGTATCCCGACTGGGTGATCGCGCCCGCTCGCTCGGGGACGGAGAAGGCGCGGATTACGTATGCCGCGTACCAGGGGGAGAAGCCGGAGCTGGGGGGCGGGAGCGCGGGCTCGGTGGTGCTGCTGGCCGACCGGGGCTATGTGACGGTGCGGGGGTTCACGATCCGCCCGGTGAAGACGCACGACTGGGTGGTGCAGATGAGCGGGGCGAAGTCGCAGTACAACCGGCTCGAGCAATGCGATGTCTCCGATCCGGAGGGGTACGCGCCGGTGGTGATCTTCGGGGGGTCGTACAACATGGTCACGGGTTGCACGCTGCATGACACGGGGCATAAGGAGGAGGGGTCGGGGGACTGCGTGGTGCTGAATGGCGGCGCGCACCACAATACGATCAGCCGCAACAAGCTGTTCAACGGGTGCCATTCGCAGGCGCTGATCATGAACGGCGCGCATCACAACACTCTC
Organism: uncultured bacterium; assembly: GCA_964620055.1. Taxonomy (GTDB): domain Bacteria; phylum Armatimonadota; class Hebobacteria; order Hebobacterales; family Hebobacteraceae; genus CAZUGW01. Next base: position 2,589 of record CAZUGW010000224.1, on the reverse strand, counting down.
GTGGACAATGACCTCTACGCGACGAAGCGCGACTGGGCCGGGGCGGGGTTCAACCTAGTGCTGGGGGCGGACTCCAACCTGATCGCGCGCAATCGCATTCACGATCTGGGCTATATCACCGATCAGAAGTGCGCGATTCAGATTGATACCAAGGACAACACGATCCGGGAGAACGTGATCCACAACTGCGGGGGGTTCGGCATCTCGCCGCAGTCGTACGCGTATGGTGGCAAGCGGCAGGTGGCGGAGGGGAATCTGATCGAGCGGAACACGGTCACGAATTGCGGGCGGCAGGGGTTGATGTTCGTGTCGAAGGGCGACTGCATCTCGCGCAACAACCGAATCGTGAAGAACACCGTCACCGGCGCGCCGGCGGATTGGTACGGGATTCATGCGTGGCTGATGGTGTTCGACACGTATCACCTGGACAAGGCCGCGAAGCCGGGCGAGTGGTTCGGGAATGTGTTCGAGGGCAATGTGTTCTTCCACGCGAAGGCGGGGGAGAGGGACATGGTGCTGTACGTCCATCGAGGCAATCCGGTGACGTGGTCTATTCCGGAGCTGGAGAGGCGGTATGCGGGGAGTTGGCGGGGGAATCGGGAGGGAAAGGGTCTCGGGTCTAGGGGTTAGGGTCTAGGGGCCAGGAACGGCCGGAGGCAGGCGAGACGCCTGCGCTCCCAGCGGGAGCGCTCTCCTCCCGCTTGCCTCCTGTCAGGCCCCGCGAAATCGTGTATAGTTTCGGGCGATCATGGCCAAGCTCACTGTCACATTCCAACCCTCCGGCGCGGGGGTGTCGGTCAAGAAAGGGGTCACCCTCGTCGAGGCCGCCACGGCGGCGGGGTTGACCCTGGCCGCGCCGTGCGGGGGGTTGGGGCGGTGTGGGAAGTGTGTGGTGAGGGTGCTCGGAGGTCCGCAGGTTGAAAACCCTTCACTTCGTTCAGGGCAGGCTCTGCGGCACGGGGCGGCGGAGGTGCGGCGGTTCAGCGCGGAGGAATTGGCGGAGGGGTGGCGGCTGGCCTGTCAGACGCGGGTGATGGGCGCGTGCGAGGTGTTCGTGCCGGAGACGTCGCTGATCCAGAAGCACCGCATCGTGGTGGACGGCGTGGGGCGGGAGATCGAGGTCGAGCCGACCGTGCAGAAGATGGCCCTGCACCTCTCGCCGCCTACGAAGGACGAGGCCCGGCCTGACTTGCAGAGGCTCTTGGACGCGCTGGATGATGACATCACGCCCGCCCCCAGCCCCGAGTTGCTGCGAAGCCTGCCGGGAACATTGCGCGGGGCCGATTACCACGTTACGTCGGTGGTATGGGACCGCACGCTGCTGGCGCTGGAGCCGGGCGATACCACGCACGAGGTCTATGGCGCGGCGGTGGATATCGGCACGACGACCGTGGTGCTGTACCTGTGCCACCTGCTGACGGGCGAGGTGGTGAGCGTAGTCTCGGACCTCAACCCACAGTCACAGTACGGCGATGACTTGATCTCGCGGATTCGCATGGCAATGGAGCAAGGGGACGGGCTGGAGGTGCTGCACCGCGCGATCTGCGAGCTGATCGGCGAGTTGCTGGGACGGGCGGCGGCCGCGGCGGGAGTGGCGCGGGAGCGGATCTACGAACTCACCGTCGTGGGCAACACGTGTATGAGCCACCTCTTCCTGGGGGTGTCGCCGCAGGGGCTGGCGGCGCTTCCGTTCGCACCGGCGTTCCGCGAGGCGCAAGTGGTGCGCGCGGCCGACCTGGGGCTTGGCATTCACCCGGAGGGGCGGGTGTATGTCGTCCCGAACATAGGCGGATTCGTGGGCGCGGATACGGTGGGGGTGATCATCGCGAGCGAGCTCGACCTGGCGGACGGGCCGCGCGCGGCGATAGACATCGGGACGAACGGCGAGATCGTGGTAGCGAAAGAGGGCGAACTGTACGCGTGCTCGACCGCGGCCGGGCCGGCCTTCGAGGGGGCGCGGATCCGGCAGGGGATGCGGGCCGCGGCGGGCGCGATAGATGCGGTGTCGGTGGACGGGGACGTGCAGTACCACGTGATCGGGGACGCACCACCGCGGGGGCTGTGCGGATCGGGGCTGGTGGACGCGGTGGCGGGGCTGGTGCAGGCGGGGGTGGTGACCGAGGCCGGGCGGATGTTGGGACCGGAGGAATTGCCCCCGGCGGCGGAGAAGGTGAAGCGCCGGGTAGTGCAGAACGAAGCGGGCCTGGAGTTCATTCTGGCCACGGCCGAGGAGACGGGCGTAGGACGGCCGGTGGCCTTGACAGCGCGCGATATCCGCGAGTTGCAGCTCGCGAAGGGCGCGATCTTCGCCGGCCTCGTGCTGCTGCTCGCGCGGTTGGAGTTGGCGCCGCGCGACCTGGAGCGCCTGCTGTTGGCGGGGGCGTTCGGGAACTACATCCGCAAAGAGAGCGCCATCGCCATCGGGCTGGTGCCGGACCTGCCGCGCGACCGGTTGCGGTCCATCGGGAACGCGGCGGGGTTGGGGGCGCGTTTGGCGCTTTGCTCGCGGTCGCTACGGCGGCGGGCGGAGGAGGTTTCCCGGCGCGTGCGGCATATAGAGTTGTCGGAGCAAGAGGGATTTTACGACCG
>CAZUGW010000223.1:0-5843 GCA_964620055.1 uncultured bacterium | reverse complement strand
GTTCCCACGCCACCTCCTCCGCCCGCGTCACGCGGTAGCGCCGCAACACCAGCCTCTCGTCACCGACGACGAGGAGTAGGTTCAAGTTGTCGCACCCGCCCTCTAACATCCGCGCGCTAGCGACGGGCGCGGCGAAGTCATAGCCGGTCAGGAAGAGGGAGACGTCGTCAGTTGACCATTCACTGGGATTCGGCATCGGGTCGCTCAAACTGGGGGTGACAGGATGGTAACACGACCGACAGGCAAAGGGAAGACCTCGGCAGGTTCCTCCTCCCCTCCCCCGAATCCTCTTTCCACTGTCCCATCAGATCGGGAGGTCAGCCGCATGAAGGTCATCAACTGCCACGCCCATTACCACGGCCCGGACGAGGTCGAGGAGAAGCGCGCCCTTTGGGACTCGTTCGGCTACGTCAAGATTTGCATGAGCTTCGACAACGACGACACCCTCAAGCTCGCCTCGCGCTACCCCGGCTACATCGTGCCGTTCTACCGTCTGAAGCTCGACGAAGAAGGGCCGGAGGCGGTGGAGCAGGCGAAAGCGCGCGGCTTCGTCGGCCTCAAGTTCATCGGCCCGAACCTGCCCTACGCGCACGAGTCCTACTTCCCCGTCTATGAAAAGGCGCAGGCCCTGGGAATGCCGGCCTTGTTCCACACCGGCTTCCTCGGCTTCAGCCCCGGCCGGGGCGTGCGCCAGGAGAATCACCAGCCCCGCTACCTCATCACCCTCGCCTCCCACTTCCCCGAGTTCCGCATGGTCGGCGCGCACCTGGGGCATGAGGACGCCATGCATGCGGTGCGGGCCATGAAGGACTGCGACAACGTCTGGTTCGACATGAGCGGCGGCACCATCCGCTACTACCCCGCCTCCTGGTTCCGCTGGCTCTTTGAGCGCGTGGACCGCAACCAGACCGGCCAGACACCGCGCCTCGACCTCGACCTCGTCGGCAAGCTGATGTTCGGCTCCGACAACCCCGACGACACCATGGAGTTCTACCGAAACTTCATGTCCGCGCTGCAGATCCCGGAGCACGTGCAGCAGAAGATCTACTACGACAACGCTGCCAAGTGGCTGGGGCTGGAAGGGAGCGAATAGCATGAAGGTCATCAACTCTCACGAGCTGGCCGGTCAACCCGTCACGGAAGAGGGCGCCCGCGACGTCTCCATCCGCTGGCTGATCTCCAAGCCGGAGGGCGCGCCGAACTTCGCCATGCGGCTCTTCGCGCTCGCCCCCGGCGGCTACACCCCCCTGCACACCCACGCCTGGGAGCACGAGGCCTTTATCCTGGAGGGCGCGGGCGAAGTCACCACCGCGGCCGGCCCGGTCGCGGTGAAAGCCGGCGACGCCGTCTACGTCGCCCCCGAGGACCTCCACCAGTTCCGCAACATCGGCGACGGGGTGATGAAAATGCTCTGCATGATCCCGTTGCCGAAGGAGGGGTGAGGGCGGGCGCACTCACCCCCGCCCCCGGCCGTGCCGCGTGGCGTTCTCCTTGACTCGGTTTCCCCCCCAGGATATACTCCCTCCTGTCATTCCCACGCGCGAGATCGCGACGGAGGTTCGCCTTGACGCTGCGCATCGGCCTGCCCAAAGGCAGTCTACAACAGAGCACTTTTCAACTCTTCGAGCGGGCGGGCTATCGCATTTCGGTCAGCAGTCGCTCCTATTATCCCAGTCTGGATGACCCGGAGCTCGAGGCGGTGTTGATGCGGCCCCAGGAGATTCCGCGCTATGTGGACGCGGGGGCGATTGACGCCGGGTTGACGGGGCTGGATTGGATCGTCGAGACGGGCGCGGACGTGGTGCAGGTGTGCGATCTGATCTACTCCAAGGCCACGGCCAAGCCGGCGCGGTGGGTGCTGGCGGTGGCGGAGGAATCGGACATCAAGACCCCCCAGGACCTGCAAGGCAAGCGCATCGCCACTGAGGTCGTGAACGTCACCCGCAACTATCTCGCCACTTTCGGCGTCACCGCCGACGTGGAGTTCTCCTGGGGCGCGACCGAGGTGAAGGTGCCGGATTTGGCGGATGCGATCGTGGAGATCACCGAGACCGGTTCCTCCCTGAAGGCCAACAAGTTGCGCATTCTCGATACGGTGCTGGAGACCAACACCAAGCTGATCGCCAGCCACGCCGCCTGGGACGACGCGTGGAAGCAGAAGAAGATTGACACGCTGGCCATGCTGCTGCAAGGGGCGCTGCTCGGGGAGCAGAAGGTCGGCCTGAAGATGAACGTCTCTCGCGGCAACTTGGACCGGGTGCTGGGTTTGCTGCCGGCCATGCGTCAGCCGACGGTGTCGCCCTTGACGAACACGGAGTGGGTGGCCATCGAGACGGTGTTGGACGAGCGGGCGGCGCGGGACCTCATCCCGGAGCTTAGTCGGGCGGGGGCAGAGGGTATAGTGGAGTACCCCTTGAACAAGGTGATACCGTAGAGTCGAAGAGTCGAGGAGTCGAACGGCCATGATCCCTCCTCGCCTTGTCGCCTCTTCGATTGGGAGGCAAGGGCGGTGACGCGGTGTCCGAAGTGCGGGAAGGAAAGCCCTGACCAGGCGAGGTTCTGCCGCTTCTGTGGAGGCAAGCTGGACCTCGGGGTCGAGGCCGCGGTGTCCGCCGACCCCGAGCTTACCCCGGAGCAGCGCGCCCAGCGTCTCCTGGAGGAAGCCTTCCGCCTGAGCGAGCAAGGCCGGATTCTGGCCGCCATCCAGACCTGCCAACAAGCCATCGCCATCACCCCGCAGTCCACCTCCGCCCATTCCCTGCTCGGCACGCTCTACGAGCGCCAGGGCGACCGCGAGAAGGCGATTCGCGAGTACGAGCAGGTCCTGACCCTCAGCCCCGAGAGCACCGTCGAGCGCCGCCGCCTGAACGAACTGATGGGCGTGCCCACGGCGCGCGAGCCGGTGACGGTCTCGCCGCGCCAGGCCCGCCTCGCGATTACCGGCGCCTTCGTCGTCCTGGTCCTGATCGCGTTCACCGCCTTCACGCTCACGCGGACATCGAAACCCGGCGAAGAGGCGAAGCCGCGGCTCCGAACTCCGGCCAGCTCGGCCAGCGAGTCGGTGACCGCGACGGAACAGAGCCCGATGCTTCCCTCGCCGGGGAGGACGTTCCTTCAGCCGCGCATGGCTTCACTGCCGCCACCCCTGCCAGCCCCGGCCAGGACGCAGACGTGGTCTGTCCAAGCCCCCGCGCCGGCGACCGGCGGCGCGACCTACCTGGGGCCGGGCGCGTATCTCTATCCGAGCAGCGGCGGGGAGCGGTATTACGCGGGCCTGCAGAGCAGGGCCGCGCCGCCCCTGGCGGGAGCGCAGCCCTATCGGGGTACGCCGGTGGTGAGCGGGACCCCGTGGACGGCGACGGCGAGCGGCGGCGGGACGCAGACCGCGCGCGACTACTATCTCCAGGGCGACTATCAGCGCGCCGCGACCACTTATCAGGGTTACATCGCCCAGCATCCCGGCGCGGGGGGCGCGCCGAGGGAGGAGTTGGGCTGGGTGTACATGCAGATGGGCGAGCGGGACAGAGCGCAGCAGGCTTACCGCGGCGCTCTGGACAGCTATCAGGCGGACCTGGAGCGGGGACACAATACGGAGGCGGCCCGGCATGGCTTGCGCACCTGTGAGTCGGCGATCAAAGCGCTGGAAGCTCGCTAGTCTCCTGGCGCTGGCGATAGTGACTTCCGGGGTCGCCCAGGCCGAGCCTGGGCGGTCCGTCTTGGTCTTCCCCCTCACCAGCCACTGGGTGCTAGATCCAGTCGCGCGGGCGGCGTCCGACGCCCTCCCCGACGCCCTCCGGAAGGCCGGGTATGAAAGCGTCGCGGCCCGGCCGGACAGCCCCTTTGTGCAACTCGCGGTGAAGGACGGTTGGCTTCCTGGAAGCGACACCACGGCTGAGAAGTTGGAGGCAGATCGCTACCTCGTGGGTCTGCTTGCGCATGCCGACGCGGTGTTGACCGGCAAGGTGAGCGCGGCGGATACGGAGACCGCGCTGGAGGCGGAGCTGGCCGGGACGATCTCGCAGCAAACGGTGACGATCCGGGTGAGCACCACGACGCAGGGCGACCCGGTGAAGGTGGGGAGAGAACTGGCGGACCGCGCGGCGGCGCTGCTCACGGCCGCCCTCTGGGTGCAAGCCGGGGCCGATGAGACGAGCCGTCGCGAGGGTGCGGCGGCGCGGGCCGCCGCCGGGAAGGCGGCGTTCGCCACTGGCGAATGCCGGTCTGCCGCGCAGGAGTTCGAGGCAGCGGTGGCGGGCGACCCGGCCAATGTGGAGTACCTCAAGGGCGCGGCGGAGGCCCTGGCGGGCTGCGGGAACTACACGGGAGCGCTGGCGCGCGCGCGCGCGGCCGCGACGCTGCGACCCGACGATTCCGACGTGAAGCTGCGGGTCGCCCAACTCGCGCTGCTGGCAGAGAAGCCCGAGCAAGCGGAGGCCGCGTTCGCGGAGGTGGCGACGACGCGGCCGGAAGACCCCGCGGTGCTGGAGGGACGGGCGCGGGCGGCGCGGGCGCGAGGCGACATCGCCCAGGCGGAGGAGTACTATCGGCGCTTGCTCGCCGGGTTCCCGCAACTCAAGGGAGAGCCGAGCTACCTGGCGACGCTGCTCGCGAATCAGCAGGAAGGTCCCGGGCTGACCGGCGTGCCGGATGCGCAACTCACGCTGGAGGTGGCGCGAGTCTATTTCCGAGCGGGCGAGTTCGCGCAGGGCGTGCGGGCGCTCTATGCTTATCAGCAAGAGGCGGAACGGCCGGCCTATAGCGACGCGGAGTACGCGTTCCTAGCGCGCGGGACGGATGAGGAGATGACGCGGCTTGCCCGGCAGGTGGAGGAGGTCTTGCGCACCCCGAGGCCGAGCGCGGCCGAGACCGAGCAGGTCGAGACCACCGTGGACGGCCTCCACGATCAGTCGGAGCAACTGGCTGACCTGGGTGAGCTCATCAAGACCTCGCCGCGCATGGATGTCGCCCACCGCTTCCGCGTGCTGGCCTATCACGCCCTGAACGAGTCCAACTTCGAGGCCCTCACCTACGTGCGCACCAACGACGAAGAGCACCGGCGCCGGTCGGCCCTGCTGCGAGACGCCGCGGGCAAGGCCATGGGCGAGGCACAGGACTTGGAAAGTAAAAAGTAAAAGGTAAAAAGGCAAAAGAGAAAGCGGATGGTATGATTTTTACTTTTTACTTTTTACTTTTTACTTTGCCATGAGGCTGTTGCTGCACTGTTGTTGCGGCCCTTGCACCACCTCCGTCGCCGATCACTATCGGTCGCGCGGCGATGCGGTGACGGGGTGGTTCTGCAACCCGAACCTGCTGCCGGAGGAACGGGAACGTCGCCGCGCGACCTTCGACCGCACCGCCGATTCCATGGGCCTTGAAACCCGCTCCGCGGACGCGGAACTCGGTTTTCTCGATTTCCTGCTCGCGGTGGCGCGGGGGCGGGGGAGCAGGTGCGAGGCCTGCTACGAACTCCGCCTCGACGCCGCGGCGCGCAAAGCCGTCGCCGAGGGCTGCGACGGGTTCACCACCACCCTCACCATCAGCCCCTACCAGGACCTCGACGCCCTCCGCCGGATCGGGGAGGAAGTGGGCGCGCGGCACGGCGTGGAGTTCGTCTTCGCGGACCTGCGCGACCGCTACCCGGAGAGCCGGGCGCGGGCGCGGGAGCTGGGCCTGTACCAACAGAAGTACTGCGGGTGCATCTTCAGCGCGCTGGAGAGGGCACGGAGAAAGGCAGAAAGGGCGGTGGGGCCGTAATTGCGCGGCCCGGAAGAGCCGATGCAGAGCGAGGAGCGATCCAAGGGCTTCGGCTCTGCCGTTCTGGAGCAGTCTCGCACACACGTTAG
>CAZUGW010000222.1:0-5852 GCA_964620055.1 uncultured bacterium | reverse complement strand
CGCGCGCCGCGCACGGATTGGAGGCGATCAGCGGGTAGAGCGCAGCCGTGTCGAGGCAGGTCTCCTGGAACGCCTCGTCCACCCGCGCAGACGGACCATCAGGCCACGGCGGGGGCATCTCGAATTCGTAGGAGTCAACCGGGCCGTGGACCCGAACGCGTCTCGCGGCTGTCTGGGGGCGTCTGCCCGTCCCCAGTTCTCCCTCAGGTCTCGTTGTTCGTTGACTGGCCTCCAGTGCGAAGGCGGCCACCCGATCCGGCAGTTCCCGGGCCCCGGCAAGCCCCGCGCTGTACGCGACCCCGTCAACTCCATCTTTCACCAAGTCCATGCCAGGCCCTCGCTTGAACCGGAGCATATGCTCCGCAGCAGTGATCCCCAGTTCGGCAGCCTCTCGCCGTAGCGGCCAATCGGCAACGCCTCGGCGGAGCCACGTATCCGCAATCTCCGCAACTTGCCCGACGGCCAGATCGGTGGCATCCTCGAGGTGGTTGTAGAGAAACTGGACCATGGGCAGCCAGTAGGGCCAGTACGGAACGCGCTGCATGGTCGCGGCCTCTGTGGCGAAGTCCGGCCCGATGGTGCTCGCGATCTCACGCATTACCGGGTTTGGCAGCGTCGCAACGTGCAGGAACCTGACGAGGAGACGGCGGAGCAGTATCCCGTTGTTCGCCCGAAGCTCGGGCCAGAGTCTCTCCAGGATCGGGAGCGGATCGGCCGCGAAGATGACGGACTCGAGGACTAGGTCCTGAGCAACGTTGTTGTGCCTGGCATCTGGTGTCAGGGAGTCGAGGGCAGATCGCCATCCCGCGACTCCTTCATCCTTTTCGAGGAGATGCAATCCATAGAGCCTCAGCGCGCGGTGCCAGAGCGGAGAAGTGATGCGCGGTTCGATGTAATCGCGGAGTCCATCACCCTTGCTCAAGAGCATCCGCAGTCTTGCCCAGTCGCCGTACAGGTCGTGATGGAACGATAGGCGGTCATGTCGCTGCTCACAGAGACGATCCTGGGAAAGCTCGGCGACCGGCGCAAGGTCCGCGATTTCGATGATTGGCGTTTCGACCTTTAGGCTGTCAGCCTGGAGCTCTCCGAGAAGCTGAAGAAAGCAGGCACGCATCGCCGCGTTCGGCCCCGCGCAGACCACGGCTTCCCAGAACCAAGTGATGACATCCGATTCGCCGACCCATTCGCGGGTGTTGGCGGACAGACTGAGAGAGACGTGTGTTGCCAGGAGATCTAGAATCTTGGGCTTGAGAAGTAGAGCACCCAAGTGAGGCTGGAGCGCAAGCCGACGGAGAGCGGGGAACTCCTGCCAGACCGGTTCGAGGTTCTCAAGAGGAAGGTCCTCTACCTCGACTGGCTTCCAGGTCGAGGGCAGGACGTTGGCGCGGACGAGTTGGCGGCGGACCCTGACCCACTCCTCGAGCTGGCACGTGAGGAGAACTCGCCAGGGAGAGCCTGGGGTTTCCAGCCGAAGCCCGCGGACGAGTACGGAGAGGTTCGCGAACGCGGCCTCAGAGAAGACGCGATCCAGCCCGTCAACGATGAGATACGCGCATGCCTCAGAGGTCTCGGCCAGCAAGTCTCGGAGGGGATGAGCCAGGCTTAGGCTGTGCGCGAATGCATGGAAGTCTCCCGCGTCCAGGCTCGTCGCGTTGCACCATAGCACCTTTGCAGAACCGAGGGATGTGACTGCCCACGACTTTGCGATCACTGTCTTGCCACAACCAGAGGGCCCCAACAGCGCGACAGCCTTGTTTCCGGCGAAGGCAGCATCAACGGCCACGCGCTCCTTGTCGCGGGCAAGTGAGACCCTGTTGCCGATTCTGTCCGGAACTGCGTCCAGGGCCTGTTGGGTCTGAACCAAGAGGCGCTCCCAGTCCGTCTCGTGGTTGGGGTAGTCTTTGAGCCGGAAGCTCAGTCGCAGCCGGTCAACGAGTTCGGTTCGGTCAAGACGGCCGCCCGTGGGTCGGTACTCGCTCGCGATCTGCACGAGGGCCTGCCACAAGAGCCGCGCCTCCTCCCCGGTGCCGCTGGCCAGTGCACTCCGGCAGTTCCCCAGCGCTTCCCGCAAACTCCTCGAAGATCGTCTCTCTAGGTCGCACTCCAGGACCACCAGATGCTTCAGCAGTTCGGCAGTGTCCGCGTCTCCCACGCCCTGCTTCGAGCGTAGGACTTCTGGACAGCCCAAACTGGCGAAGAGGCGTCGCTTGGCTTCGGAGGCGGACCGAGGGACCGCAAGGCGGCGCGGCGGGTCCGCGGGGTCCTGCGTTCGGGCCATGTCCAGGAGTTCATTCAACTCACTGAACAGTTCGCCAGGTAATGGGCGCGTGACCAGCCCTAGAAGATCTCGCGACCTCGCGAAGCACGTTGTGTCCTCGTGCAGGAACTGCCTCCAGGCGGCCGTCACGAACTCCTTCGATACGATTCCCTCTGCGGTGAACTGCGGGCCGCTCTTGATCGAGAACGCGCACTGCCGCGTCTCGCTCCCACCGGAAGTCAGAGTGAGCAGCATGTCGTCGAGAAGCCACCCGTCCGCTCGCGTCTGGAAGTCAATCCGGCTAATGATATCGAATGACGACGCGGCGAGTGGAGGCCGACCCGTCAGGAGGAAGGACAGGAAGTACGCGGCGACCTTGTCCTCGAAGACGAATCCGCCGCCACCCGTGGTCTTTGGTGGGGCAACCTCCCGGCTCATGTCAGTCTTCACCCCCTATGGTCGATTCCTGGAGTACATTACAGCCCTGGAGCTTCGGCCGCAAGCAGTCGTTCAACGCTGACGGGGGGTGCGGAGAGTATCGGGGACAGATTACGCATTATCATCTGTCCGTTCCTGCTTTGATCACCGAACTGCCGGAAACGCGGACGAAGCTGCGGGCCCGCTCCTACCCGTTCCGAATGGACAGGATATCGCCGTCTTGGACGACGTAGTCCTTGCCCTGCAGCCGCCAGACTCCACGCTCTTTGCAGGCCGCCAGCGAACCGTGCGCGGCGAAGTCGGCGAAGCTGACCGTCTCCGCGCGAATGAAGCGCGTCTGCAGGTCGGTGTGGATGGCGCCGGCCGCCTCTTGGGCCGTTACCCCACGCCGGACCGCCCAGGCCCGGCACTCGTCCTCGCCGCAGGTCAGAAACGAGATCAGCCCCAGCATCTCGTAGGCCGCGGCGATGATCCGGGTGAGCGCGGACTGGCGAATCCCGTACTCCGCCATGAACACGGCCGCGTCTTCGTCGGCCAGTTGCGCCAGCTCCATCTCGACTCGGCCCGAGAAGGCGTCGAAGACGAGGCCCTCGCCTTGGAACTGCTCCCGCAACGGGGCGAGCAACTCCGACTGGCGGCTCATCTGCTCCTCGGGCAGGTTGAGCGCCGCTAGCAGCGGCTTGGCGGTCAGGAACTGATAGCCGCGCATCAGCCGTTCCGCCTCCGGATCGAACTCCACCACGCGCAGCGGCCGCCCCTGCTCTAACGCGGCGTGGCCCTGCTCGAGCGCGGCCGTCTCCACCCTCGCGAGATCGGCCGCCTTACGCTGCAGTTGCTTGCGCAGGCGCTCCAAGCGAGTCTCGATGATGACCAGGTCGCTGAGGATGAACTCGGTCTCCAGGAGGCGCACATCGCGTTCCGGGTTGATGCTCCCCTCCGGGTGGGGGCAGGTCGGATCCTCGAACGCGCGGACGACGTGGATCAGCGCGTCGGTGCTCCTCACGTTCTGCAAGAAGGCGCTGTCAAACTGAGTGGTCGTGCGGTCGCCCCTACTCAGGCCGACCACATCCACGAACTCGATGGAGGTGAGGACGCGCCGCCTGGGGCGGAACACCTCCGCCAGCCGCTCCACCCGGTGGTCCGGCACCTTCACCACCGCCACGTTTGCCTGCTTGCGCTGGATCGCGGCTTCATCCAGGTGGGTCCGGGTCATCGTCTGAAAGAGCGTCGTCTTGCCGCTGGAGGGCAGCCCCACGATCCCAATCTGCATCGCCATCAACCTCTGCTGGTCAGACAGAATGATGCCCCGGGGAGGCCGGGGCACCGTCGCAGGACAGGATACCACAAATGCGGAGAATCGGAAGCGACGACCGCGCGATGCCGCCCTCCAGCAGGACCTCCCCCCTCCTCCCCGAACTACTCCGCTGACTCCTACTGGCGAGGATAGCTGACATGAAATCCTGGAAGCGCAAGTTGCGGATGGGGATGGTCGGCGGCGGGCAAGGCGCTTTCATCGGCGCGGTGCATCGCACCGCCGCGGCGATGGATTTGCAGGTGGAATTGGTGGCGGGCTGCTTTTCGCGGGACTACGAGAACTCGAAGCAGACCGGCGCGGGGCTCTACCTCGATCCGAAGCGTGTCTATCGCACCTATCAGGAAATGGCCGAGGCGGAGGCGAAGCTCTCCCCCGAGCAACGCAGTGATTTCGTCTCCATCGTCACCCCCAATGTCTCGCACTTCGACATCGCCGAGACGTTTCTGAAGGCCGGCTTCCACGTAGTCTGCGACAAGCCCATGACCTATACCCTCGAGCAAGCCGAGGCACTGGTGAAGCTGGTGGAGCAGAGCGGGCTGGTGTTCTGCCTCACGTTCAACTACACCGGCTTTCCGCTGGTGCGCCACGCGCGGGAGATGTTCAAGGGCGGGGCGATGGGCCAGGTGCGCAAGGTAATCGTGGAGTACATTCAGGACTTCCTGATGGTCCCGCACGAGAAGCTGGGGCAGAAGCAGGCGGCGTGGCGGGTGGACCCCGCCCAGGCGGGGATTGCCAGCACCCTGGGCGATATCGGGACGCATTGCCTGAACCTGGTGGAGTACGTGACCGGGGATCGCATCACCCAGGTGTGCGCGGATATGAGCACCTTCCTGCCCGACCGACCGCTGGAGGAGGACACGAACATGCTGCTGCGCTTCGCGGGCGGCGGCAAGGGCGTGCTGACCGTGAGCCAGGTGTCAACGGGGGAGGACAACGGGCTGCGGCTGCGCGCCTACGCCTCGGAGGGCGCGGTGCTGTGGGATCAGGAGAACCCGAACTACCTCGGGGTGTATCGCTACGGGCAGCCGCGCCAGACGCTGACGCGGGCCCACGGGGAGTATCTCTCCCCCGCGGCGATGGCCGCGACGCGCCTCCCGGCGGGGCATCAGGAGGGGTATCTCGAGGCCTTCGCGAACCTCTACTGCGGGGCGGTGGAGGCGATCCGCGCCCACCTCGACGGCGTGCCGATGAAGACGGAGGAGTACCACTTCCCGACGGTCTACGACGGACTGCGCGCGCAGCAGTTCATCTACAAGGCGGTGGAGTCGCACCGGAAGGGCGCGGTGTGGGTGGAGCTGTAGAAGGGACTTCACCACAAAGACACAAAGACACGAAGCACGGCCGGAGCAGGCTCCGGCGTCTCGTTTGCCTTCCTCCCGGCCTGGGTAACTCTAGGCCGGGTTGTCGGCCTGTCCTCTGCACCCAGTACGTGAGGCAATGCTTACGTAATCTGCGGTCATAACCCGGTGCGGAGGCGCAGGAATGTCCACTGACATCGTGACGGCGTGCGAGGTCTTGCGGGCGAGCGGAGTGAAGCGCGGCCCTCTCCTGGGGCTGTGGCTGCCCCTGGGACGAGAGCAGCGGATCCAGACCGCGGCGCGGCGGCGACACGCCGTGCTGGAGGCGAAGAACCTGGTCCTGGACACCCTGGCCCGCGGGCAGAAGCCGCTGGCCGCGCTGGGCCTGCGGACGCCCAAGGAGGCGCGGGAGGCGATGCGGAGTCCCGAAGCGCGCCACCTCATCGTCACGCTGGGCCTGAACCGCGCGGTGCTGGAAGACGAGGCGGACAGGTACGGCGCCGAACTCGGCTCCTCCTTCACCGAGGCCCTGAACGAATTGGTT